>CAZSSI010000214.1:0-2390 GCA_964609345.1 uncultured Verrucomicrobiota bacterium
GAATATCCACGTATTTGCGATGCGTTTCCAGTTTGGCGGCGGCTTTGGATTTTGTTTCGTAGCAGTCCACGCCGGCGAATAGACGGTCGCCCTGAATCAGCCGTTTTCCTGTCTCCGTTTCCGGTGTGAGCGTTTTTAGAAATTCAAAGGCGGTTTCCCATGCCGGGCCGAAGGGGTAGAGCGAATGGTTTTTTATTGAATCGATAATCATGGCTATCCTTCCTCAATGATCTGTTGCGGATTCACAGGGTGAACAAAAATGGCTTTCCCGTTGCGGACGGCGGGGCAGTTATGCTCACACCCGCCGCAGCCGCGGCACGCTTCCTCGATTACGATCGGGCAGGCGATGTCGCCATTCATCTGCGTTTCAATCGCCTGGTAAGGGCAGAACTCATCGCAAACCATGCAGTACTCATTATCAGCCCATGCCAGACACTTGCCTTTTTCGATTTTGGCCGTTCCGATCTTCGCGCTCCGCTTGGTCTTTTCAGTCAGCTTGCGAATGGCACCGGTCGGGCAAACTTCCGTGCACCGGGTGCAGAACTCGTTGCAAACACCTTTGTCGAAGAAAAGTTCGGGCATGAAGAGTTCGCTTAGGCTTCCTCCTGCTTTAACACGGATGATTTTGGCGGGGCAGACGCTGATACATGCGTAACAGCGTGTGCATGTATCGGCAAATGATTTGGTCGCGCCGGGCGGAAGGATCGACGGTTTGGCGGGACGTTTTCCGAACCTTGGAAGAATCAGCGCTGCCGAAATACCGATGCCGATTCCGACGAGAAACTGCCGGCGATCGCGGTTAAAAACCCGCTTGGTATTTTTCACATTCGCAAGGTCAAAACAGTAGCCGAGCGGGCAGAGGTGCGTACACCACACCTGCGGCTGGAAAAAGCTGAGAAGCAGAAAGAGAGGAATCAGCAGTCCGGGAACCCACGCAGACCATACGCCGATCCGGCTGAAAGTGGAGAGCGGATCAAGAAAGAGCAGGGCGGGCAGGCCGAGTGCGGAGGCTGAGATGACGATCCAGAAAATCAGCGCGTTCAGGCGAACCGGCAGGATTTTCTTTTTGAGGCTGATTTTTTGCGGCAGGGCGTAGATCGTGCCGAGAGGACAGAGCCGATGGCAGAAAAAGCGGCCTTTCCAGACCGCTAGCACCAGCACCGCCAGCGGGGGAATCGTCCAGAAAAGTCCGGCATACCAAGCTCGCTGAGCGACGGATTCGGACAGAAGAGTTAAAGGACTAAATGCCGGAACAATTCGTTTTATCCAGACCGGCAGTGGTCCGCCGAGAGCAAAAAAACACACAGCTACCAACAGAAGCAGGCGAACCGCCCAGCGAATAACAGTTTTTTTCAGCGCCATTAAACGGCAATCCGCTGGATGTTCATGTTGTTGACGTCTGTTTCACCGATGTTCATGTCTCTGGCGATGGCGAGATATTTTACCGCAGTGAACGGGTTGTCGTGGAAGAGTTGCGCGGCAACCACGTCGGCGGCGACCTGATCCTTGGACAGAATGATCTGTTGCGGATAAATCATGTCCGGCGACGGGCCGCTGGGCCCCTTACTGGTCATACAGCGTGTGGCATCGGTGATCGTCCATGTCGGCTTCATGAACAGGCAGAAGTCGGCAATACACTGGGGAAGGTCGTTTTGGTGCCACCAGCGCGGATCTTTGACAACCCCCATCCAGTTTTTCATTGCCATGGTCAGTTTGGCACCCCCATGGTGTTTGGCGACCGGCATGTTAACGATGGCGTCGACTTCCAACAGTTCGGTGCAGACCTCGACGGTCTTCAGGCTTTTGGCACCCTCGATAGTAATGGTTTTGAAGTGTGAGTCCGCCGATTTGGTGGGAACCAGCTTCACTTTGTATTTGCTGAGTACCGGGCCGATTTTGTTACGTTCCGGCAGTTCATTTTTGCCGGCGGAGCTTTCAAACCGCTCTGGCATCATAAAATCCTTGAAGCCTTTATCTGTGGCGGCCATCAGAAACCCTTCGACTACATCGGGGTGCGTTGCGGCAGCTTCTTCGGGCGTTCGGTTGAACATGGCATTCGGTTTTATAGCTATTTTTTTGGCGTTTTCCCCGAATCCGCCGTTGGCGAAGAGGGTTTCCATGCATTTTTTCATCAACGCCTGATTATCCGTTCCTTTAAAAACCCAGACATCGACTTTCGGTTTGCTTTCTTGAGCGAGCAGGGTGGACGGACTGGTAGCCAGCGCGGCGAAACTGATGGCACCGATTTTAACGAACTCACGACGAGACAAGTCTGTCATAATAAACCTCCTTTAAAACCTCCCGACTGTACTGGATTTACCAATATTTAAAAACTCTTCCTAGGGACATTTTTTTCGTGCCTGCTAAGCCGACGTGTTAACAAAGGCTGG
>CAZSSI010000215.1:0-2386 GCA_964609345.1 uncultured Verrucomicrobiota bacterium
GGGTTTATGTCTTCCGGCGTGACGAACGAATGTCCGGCAGACCATTTGATATAAGCGGCACCGGCGACCATGGCGGCATTGTCGGTACAGAGTCTCGGCGACGACAGCCGCAGCGGAATGCCGCATTTTTCCGATAACCGGCCCAGTTTTTCGCGCAGAACTTTGTTGAGCGATACGCCGCCTGCGCAGGCGAACGAGGCGCAGTCGTACTGTTCCAGCGCTCTCTCAACCCGGACCGTGAGCGCATCGGCGACGGCTTCCTGATAACTGGCAATCAAATCCCTTTTGGCGACTTCGTCTTTCATTGTTTCGGGATGATTCTGCACATGATAGAGCAGGGCGGTTTTGAGTCCGCTAAAGCTGAAGCAGAGCTTGCGGTCGAGTTCGTATTTCCATTCGCCGCCGACGTTATCGAGTCCGCGCGGAAAGCGTACGGCGTGCGGATTGCCGCCTTCGGCGGTGCGCTGAATGATCGGCCCGCCGGGATAACCGAGACCCAGCAGCAGCGCGCCTTTATCCAGCGCTTCGCCCGCCGCGTCGTCGATGGTCTGGCCGACGACTTCATAACGGCCGGGCGCTTTCATATAAACCAGCTTGGTGTCGCCGCCGGAGACGAGCAGAACCATCATCGGAAACGCGCCATCCAGTACGGGCGCGTTTTCGCTCAGGAAGACCGAGTAGATGTGACCTTCGTGGTGGTGTACGCCGGTGAGCGGAATGTCCAGCCGTTGGCTGAGCGCCCGTGCGGCGGAATAGCCGATCAGCAGCGAGCTAGCCAGTCCGGGGCCGTACGTCACCGCGATGGTGTCGAGCTGTTCGAACGAGCAGTTGGCACCGTGCAGAGCTTCTTCAATGATGCCCGGCAGTTTTTTGACGTGGTCTCGCGAAGCGATTTCCGGCACGACGCCGCCGTACGGGGCGTGTTTGGCAATTTGTGAATAGATGACGTTTGAGCGAACGGCTCCGTCAACCAGCACGGCGGCGGCGGTTTCGTCGCACGAAGTTTCTATACCGAGAAAAATCACTTCATCCATTCCTGCTGAATCAGCATGCCCTTGAGCGTGCCGATGGCGTAGTCGAGCTGAACGTCGCGGATTTCCGGTGCCACGGACAGAACTTTATTCGTGTCGCTGTTCGGCAAGGACTGCTTCATGCGGATTTTAAAAAGGTCTTCCGGATTCATGACAACCTTCACGTCCGGTTCAATACCGTGATCCTGAATAACCCGCTCGCTGGGCGTATAATAAAGCGCCGTAGTCAGCTTGATGGCTGCGCCGTCTTCCAGCGGCAGGACGCTTTGCACACAACCCTTGCCGAACGTTTTTTCGCCGACCAGCACCGCGCGTTTATGATCCTGCAAGGCGCCCGAAACAATTTCCGAGGCGCTGGCGCTGCCACCGTTGACCAGAATAACCATCGGGAAATCGGTGTAATGGATCGTTCCGGATGAAGTGATCCGCTGGTCCGCCTTTTCGCCTTCGCGCCCTTTCGTGAAAACAATCAGCTTGCCGTGCGGGAGGAAAAGTTCCGCCACGCCGCCCGCGGCGGTCAGCAACCCGCCGGGATTGCCGCGCAAGTCGAGCACCAGCGCTTTCATTTTCTGGTCCGCCAGTTTTTTCAGTGCGGTTTTCAGATCTGCCGTCGTCGGCTCGTTGAACTGGGTGACGCGGATGTAACCGATGTGATCTTCCAGAATCTTGTCGTCCTTTATGCTGGCGACCACGATCTCCTCGCGGATGATGGTGTACTCCTTCACTTCACGTGAGGACGGACGGAGTGCTTTCAGTTTGATCTCCGCGCCCGCTTCACCGCGCATTTTTTTGACGGCGTCCGAAAGCGACATTTCCCGCGTCTCTTTACCGTCGATTTCGACAATGATGTCGCCGGAAAGAAGTCCGGCGCGGAAAGCCGGCGTATCTTCCATTGGCGCAACAACGGTCAGTAGGCCGTCTTTCATGCTGACGACCAGCCCGACGCCGCTGAAGCGTCCGGCGGTATCGTCCTTCATGTCGCCGTACGATTCTTTATCCAGAAACTGACTGTAGGGATCGAGGTCCTGCAACATTCCGGTCAACGCGTGGCGAATCAGCGAGTCGTAGCCCGCTTCGTTGGTGTCCACATAACTGCGGTGGGCCTCTTCGAGAACCTTAGTGAACAGCGTGATCGCATCGTAGGCGTTGGTATAGGATTCCGCCGCGCGCGGTGCGGCGCAGAAAGCGAAAAGTACGGACAAAAGAACGGCGAGTCTAAGCTTCATAGAGTTTCTCCTGAAAAATTCCGGAGAGCCTAGCCGATTTTCTTCGAACATTGGAAGCTCAGACTGCGGTGCGACCGATCTGCTGGAGCGCGCGGATCACTTTTTCCGGCTCCGGACTCCGCATGATGG
>CAZSSI010000216.1:0-2385 GCA_964609345.1 uncultured Verrucomicrobiota bacterium
CTTGGCGGATCACCGATCATAGTCGAAGTCCCTTGCAAGTTGCTGCTGACAGCAATACCAATCAGCAACGGCACCGGGCTGACTTTCAATTTATCCGCCAGACTCAACGCAACCGGCGCCAGTAACAGCACAACGGCAACGTTTTCCACAAACATTGAAATGATACCGGCCAGCACACACAGAATCAGCATGGCGACGCGCGTGCTTTTTGCCTTATCCACCAGCCACTCGGCCATCACCGCAGGAACACGCGACATCATAAAAATCTCTGCTAGAATCAAGGTGCCGAAAAAAAGACCCATGACATTCCAGCTGATCTTATCGAAAAACGCCTCCTGCCATGTCAGCACGCCGATCGCCACCAACAGCGCTCCTCCGACGCAAGCCACCCACGAACGTTTTCCCGGCAGAAAAACGAACAAAACATAACAGAGAATAAATACGGCCAGACTGATCCACTCTTTTGTCATAAATCTTTATCTCCAAACTTTGAAAACTTAACGATCTGTTTCCGCATCATCCCAGGATGCCGGGTCTTCCAGCGATTCCAGATGGCTGAATACGGTGACGTGCGACAAGGCGTCGCGCAGATCGGTTTCGATATGATCAATCAGCTGATGTCCGCGTGCTACGGTCCATGTACCTGGAACCAGCATATGAAAAGAGACAAACCGCTTAGCTCCGGCCTGCCGGGTGCGCAAGGCATGGAATTTCGCACCCTCTTCCAAATGAGCCTCCAGAATGTCGCGAACCGTCTGCTGCTCTTCGGCAGATATGGCTGCATCCATCAAGCCACCCACCGAGGTGCGCATAATGCGGACGCCGGTCCAGACGATATTCCCAGCGACCACCAACGCAACAATCGGATCCAGACGCGTCCAGCCGGTCAAAACAACAGCGCCGATACCGATCAGAACGCCTACCGAAGTCCATACGTCGGTCAGCAAATGGTGCGCATTGGCTTCCAGCGTAATGGAATCGTGACGCCGTCCAGCCCGCAGCAAAATAATTGCAGCCACCAGATTAACCAGCGATGCCACAACCGAAACAGCCAGACCGAGTCCGATCTGTTCAAGCGGTCTTGGGTAAATCAGCCGGTGAATGGCGGCGACGCCGATGCTGGCCGCCGCAACTAAAATCAAAGCGCCTTCGACGACACTTGAAAAATATTCGGCCTTACTGTGTCCGTACGGATGATCCTCGTCCGCCGGACGGGCGGCAACCGTCAGCATAGCCACAGCCATCAGTCCGCCCGCCAGATTAACCACCGACTCCAAAGCATCTGAAAGAAGTCCGACCGAGCCGGTCAGAAAATATGCGGCGGTTTTCAAGCCAATCGTAAGGATTGCTGCGGCTGTTGACAGCCAGGCAAACCGGACAAGGCCTTTGCGAGATACTTCCATATAAAATTCTTTCAGTAATAGAGTTCGAGCGGAAAAACGTCCGTCTTTGATACCCTTTGACTACTGTGATGGCCAGAAAAAACGCCAGACTGGCTTCTTGGAAAACATCTTTGATTTGTCACTGGACGCCTGCCATAGTGCGAACGGTTTTTTCGGCAACCTCGATTGGAGCTCTGATGACCATTCTGGATTTTTTAAATACATTTCTGATGGGACTGATCGAAGGAATCACCGAATTCCTGCCTGTCAGCAGCACCGGACACATGATCCTAGCCGACGAGTTTATCAAGCTCTCGGAAAGTCAGGCGTTTACAGCAGCCTTCGAAGTTTTCATTCAGTCGGGCGCGATTCTGGCGGTCGTCGTCCTTTTCCGCCGCGAGCTATGGCCCTTTTCAGGAACCGGAACCGAACAGCGCAACAAATGGCTCCTCTGGGCAAAAACGCTCGTGGCATTCATTCCGGCCGCCATCGCCGGATTGCTTTTTCATAAATTCATACAAGAACACCTTTTCAACGCCATCACCGTCGCGGCGACACTGATCTTTTACGGTGTTGTCATTATACTTTTCGAACGAAAACACCGGGTAAAAGCAACTGCGCTGCATTCCATTGACGCCCTGACTTTCCGTATCGCCTTTCTCATCGGAATAATCCAGTGCCTCGCGCTGATTCCCGGGACATCCCGCTCAACCGCCACGATCCTCGGCGGTCTCATTCTGGGACTTGACCGGACGTTGGCCGCCGAGTTTTCCTTCTTTCTCGCCATTCCCACCATCGCCGCCGCCAGCGTCTTCCAACTTCTCAAAAGCGGCGTCGCCTTTTCGATGAAGGAATACCTCATGCTCGGCATCGGCTTTGCCGTTTCTTTCGTTGTGGCCGCCGTCGTGATCAAATGGCTGATGCGCTACCTGCGGAAACACAGCCTCATTCCGTTTGGCTGGTACCGGATTGTCCTCGGACTAATCGTCCTCGGCTGGTGGTT
>CAZSSI010000217.1:0-2370 GCA_964609345.1 uncultured Verrucomicrobiota bacterium
TTGAACAGGTTTTTAAAAATGCGCTGACCACACTCCCGATGGGCGGCGGCAAGGGTGGGTCGGACTTTGACCCGAAGGGCAAATCCGACAGCGAAGTGATGCGCTTCTGCCAATCGTTTATGACCGAACTGCAGCGCCACATCGGGCCGGACACCGACGTTCCGGCAGGCGACATCGGCGTAGGCGGACGCGAAATTGGTTTCATGTTCGGCCAGTACCGCCGCATTCGTAACGAATTCACCGGCGTGCTCACCGGCAAAGGGCTGAAGTGGGGCGGTTCATTGATCCGTCCGGAAGCCACCGGCTACGGCGCTACCTACTTTGCGCAGGAAATGTTGAAGACCCGCCGCACCAGCCTCGAAGGCAAAGTGTGTACGGTTTCCGGTTCCGGTAACGTCGCGCAGTACACCGTTGAAAAGATCAATCAGCTCGGCGGTAAAGCCGTTACGCTGTCCGACTCCGCCGGTACCATCGTTGATATGGACGGTATCACGGACGAAAAACTGGCGTGGGTCATGGATCTCAAGAACGTACAGCGCGGACGGATCAGCGAATACACCAAGAAATTCAGCAAGGCTCAGTACCTCGAAGGCAAACGCCCGTGGGCAGTCAAGTGCGACTGCGCTTTCCCAAGTGCTACGCAGAACGAAATCGACGGCAACGATGCCAAAACCCTGCTCGACAACGGATGCTTCCTGATCAGCGAAGGCGCCAACATGCCGAGCACGCCGGAAGCCGTCGAACGGTTCCTGGCCAAAAAGATTCTGTACGGTCCGGGCAAAGCAGCCAACGCCGGCGGCGTGGCTACTTCCGGTCTCGAAATGAGTCAGAACTCGATGCGCATGAGCTGGAGCCGCGAAGAAGTGGATCAGAAACTCAACACCATCATGGTCAACATCCACAAAAACTGCTTCGAAACAGCCGCCGAATACGGCTGCGCAGGCAACTATGTGGCCGGGGCCAACATCGCCGGATTCACCAAAGTGGCCGATGCCATGCTCGCTCAGGGCCTTATCTAAGCCCCTGTCGAAATGCATCACACGAAAGGGGGCTCTTTGGAGCTCCCTTTTTTGTTGGAATATCGGATGAATGGAATAATTTGCTTTTCCGATGGCTGGAAAAGGTAGCAACCCGCAATGCAGTTGCTTTCCAATCGTTGGAAAAAATGAGAGAACGGCTGGCATCAGCAGGAGATTTTCATGAAACCATTCAGCACGACTCTGAGCACGGGGATTCCGGATCTGGATCACACCATTCGTGGTGTGCTGGCGGGTGATAATATCGTCTGGCAGGTGGATGACATTGCCGAGTATCAGGCTTTCGTTCTGCCGTTCGCCCAGGCGGCGCAGGATAACGGCCGCGTGCTGATCTATTTCCGTTTTGCACGCCATGAACCGTTGCTGCCATCATTCATGGCGACGGAAGTGCATGAGCTTGATCCGCAGATCGGCTTTGAAGGATTTATCGCCCGCATTCACGAGGTTATCCGCCGCGTCGGGAAAGGGGGCTTCTACGTTTTCGACTGCCTGTCGTGTCTGGCGGTCGACTGGTATTCCGACCAGATGCTTGGAAATTTTTTCATGCTGACCTGTCCGTATCTTTTCGATCTCGAAACCGTCACTTACTTCGCGCTGTTCCGCAATTACCACACGCAACACGCCATCGGCCCGATCAGCCGCACGACGCAACTGTTCCTCGATGTCTATTCCCATAAAGGCCATCTTTATCTGCGGCCGATGAAAACCCAGCATCGTCATTCGCCGACCATCAATATGCTTCACGAGTGGCGGAAAGATGACGACACCTTCCGCGCCGTCAGCTCCAGTAATGTGATTTCTGAAATTCTCACCTCGGCCCGCTGGTCGGGGCTGAGCGCCGACAACAGCGGCGATTTCTGGGAGACCGCATTTGTTAGGGCCCGCGAAATGATTAAATCCGGAACCTACCGGCCCGACATTCCCGAGCGCGGGAAAACGCTCTACGAACAGCTCTCGCGGATGATCATTTCGCGCGACGAAGGGATGCAACGGCTGATTGCGCGCAATTTGACGCTCGAAGATATTCTCGATGTGCGCAAGCGCATGATCGGCACCGGGCTGATCGGCGGGAAAACCGTCGGGATGCTTTTGGCGCGCGCCATTCTCAAGCGCACCAACCCGCGTTATGTTGCGCTACTCGAAGAGCACGACTCGTTCTACATCGGCTCCGATGCATTCTATACTTTCCTTGTGCGCAACGGCATTTGGAAAGTGCGCCAGAACCAGAGCGATCCGGAGCGTTTCCTCGAAGGATCGGAAGAAGCCCGCCACATGATTATTCGCGGCGATTTTCCGGAATACATTCTTCAGCAGTTCGATGAAATGCTCGATT
>CAZSSI010000218.1:0-2368 GCA_964609345.1 uncultured Verrucomicrobiota bacterium
GTGCAGGCCGTCTTCTTTCTCGACGGCACCGTTCCAGAAGCGGTGCATTTCCTTCAGTTCCAGTTTTCCGTTTTCAAAAAGACCTGCAAGTACGCGCCCGCTGGAGGCTCCGAGGTCGATTGCAAGATAGCATTTGGCTGGCATAGTTATGTCTCCGGTTAAAAAATAGGTGAGCATAATGAAAGCGACCCCGCTTGCCAAATAAATGATGGAGGGATAGTGTCACGTCGAGCTTCTGACTGTGAGAGGTTGCTGGCAAAGCGGTTGAGGAGGGAGAACGCTATGGGACAGAACTGGAAAGGTATGCCGAAATATCTTCACGGACTGCTGGGCGCAGTGCTGGTGGTGATGGTGGTGCAGTACTCGCTGCTGACCGAACTGGTTAAGCCGGTGCAGCTGGTTTTTGAGATCATGCAGATGTTCTGTTATATGCTGCTGGCGGTGGCGATTTTTCGAGGGTTTATTCAGCGCTCCCGGCTGGCATGGCTGGTTGCACAGATTATGCTCGCCGCCATGTTTGCTTTTTCTCTTTTGTTTACGGTGATTAGCGCCGTCCTTTCTCTGAAGGCTCAGGGGCTTTTTATCATGCTCGGTGCGGCATTGCTGACTGCGATTTTGAACGGGCTGTTGCTGGGATTTATTTTTTCACTTCCAGTCTGCGATTACTTCAGCCCGACCGATAAGAAACAGTAAAGCAAGTGTTCTATACAGCTCATGCAAACGATCAGTCAGTCACTTCTCGATGCGGCGGTTATGTCTGTCAAAAAGACGTGGCCGCAGGCCAGGCCGCGGATCGGCATCGTTCTAGGTTCCGGCTGGGGCGAAGCCGTCAGCGGATTTCAGATCAAGGACGAGCTGTCGTACGACAAAATTCAAAACCTTGGAAAGACCGGCGCGCCGGGCCACGCCGGCAAGATGCTTCACGCGGAACTTGGCGGAACGGAAGTTTTCATTTTTCAAGGTCGACGCCATGTTTACGAAGGCGATGGCTGGACTCCGGTTATTTTGCCGGTCTGGATTTCGAAGCAGTTCGGCGTGCAGGTGGTTTTGTTGACGAACGCCTCCGGCGGCATTCGCGAAGATTTGCGGCCCGGCACGCTGATGGCAATTGAAGATCACATCAATTTGCTCGGCGGCAGTCCTCTGGCCGGCCCGCATAATCCGGCTTTCGGCGAACGCTTTCCCGATCAGACCGCCGTCTATGACCACGACCTGCGCCGGGTGCTGATAGACTCCGGCGCAGACGCCTCCGGTGTTTATGTCGCAACCGCCGGGCCGAGTTTTGAAACGCCTGCTGAAATCCGCGCTTTCCGCGCGCTGGGTGCCGATGCCGTCGGAATGTCCACCGTGCCGGAGGCAATCTTCGCCAACGCGCTTGGATTGAAAGTGGCCGGACTGAGTTGCATCTGTAACTGGGCGGCGGGACTTGGGGATGAAAAATTGAGCGGCGAGGATGTGATTCGTACAGCGAATGTAGCGATGCCTAGGATGCGATCCGTCATAAGGAGCTTTGTCGAAAAATGCGTATATTGAACGAATTATTTGAAAACAACAGGAACTGGGCACGGAGCATCGTTGAAAAAGATCCGGATTTTTTCAAAAAGCTTTCGAACCAGCAGGCACCGCAATATCTCTGGATCGGCTGTTCTGACAGTCGGGTGCCTGCCAACGAAATTATCGGGCTGGCGCCCGGCGAGGTATTCGTGCACCGCAACATCGCCAATATGGTGATTCATACCGACATGAACTGTCTTTCGGTCATCCAGTACGCCGTCGATTTTCTGAAGGTGAAACACATCATCGTCTGCGGGCACTACGGATGCGGCGGCGTGGAAGGTGCGATGGATAACCGTCCGCAAGGGTTGGTGGACAACTGGCTGCGGCACATCCGCGACATTTACCAGAAGTATGAACTCACGCTGAACCGTGTTGCTGATCCGAAACGCCGCAGTGATAAACTCTGCGAACTCAACGTCATCGAACAGGTTTCCAACGTTTGCCACACCACCATTGCACAGGAAGCCTGGCGGCGCGGCCAGGAACTGGCGGTTCACGGCTGGGTTTACGGACTCCAGAACGGACTGTTGCGCGACCTGCATGTCTGTGTGCGCAAGGCCGACGAACTTTCTTCGATCTACCGCATGGCCGTCGACGAAGAACTCGAAGAAAAAGAATAAAAACCGAAACACGTCCGGAAACCACCGACTTGTTTAACTCTGATTGTAGGACGCGCTTCTCCGTACTACGATCCATCCGCTTCTTGTTTTTCGTGTCGAAGACCCCGAGGCTTCGGGGCACGTTTTATTCTGCACCTCATTACCCTGTAAAACGTAAGATGGGAAAGTTTTCTCCCACGAATCCGCACGAA
>CAZSSI010000219.1:0-2355 GCA_964609345.1 uncultured Verrucomicrobiota bacterium
ACCTGCGAACCGATATCGATATCGTCCTGCAGGGAATAAAAGTTGGTTGTTTTCTGCCCGGTGACCGCATCGATCGCCGTGCACCCCGCAAGGAAAGACATACAAACCAAACTTAGTAGAATTCTTGTTTTCATAAAACTTCAGAAGTTGGATTCGACCATTGGACGATACACCAGTTCGTGCACCACCACATCCGCCGGAGCATTGATACACTGAACGATCATCTGCGCGGCGGATTCCGGGCGTATATAATCCGGACGATCTTCCGTCCGGAAATCGGTATCGACGCCGCCGGGATAAACGCCGGTGACTTTAACGCCGGACTGTCGCGCCTCTTTAATCAGACAAAGAGTGAATCCGTGCAACGCATATTTCATCGTGCTGTAAGTCGAATAATTTTCCAGACTGGTGCGGGCGACCGTGCTGACGATGTTGAGAATATGCCCGCTCTTCCGCACGCTCATTTCTTTGAGCGCCTCGCGGCAAAGCAGATACGGCGCGCGGAAATTCACGGCATACGACGCGTCGATCCGGGCAACATCCACCTTCGTCAACGGTTCCTTGCCGGGATTAAAGCCCGCGTTGTTGATCAGCACATCGATCCGGCCCAGCGCTTTTTGCGCCGTCGCGTAC
This sequence comes from uncultured Verrucomicrobiota bacterium, assembly GCA_964609345.1. Taxonomy (GTDB): domain Bacteria; phylum Verrucomicrobiota; class Kiritimatiellia; order Kiritimatiellales; family Tichowtungiaceae; genus Tichowtungia. The sequence goes on from CAZSSI010000219.1 coordinate 634, forward strand.
AGAGCGACGACTGCATCCGGATCCGCCAGATCGCAGACCGCGCCCAGACAGCCGGTTTCTTTTTTCACCGCATCCAGCAACTGCTGGTCACGTCCGGTTGCAAAAACGGTGAAACCCTGAGCGCAGAGCTGCTTCGTCACTTCATGGCCGATACCGCGCGTCGCTCCAGTCACTAGAACTGTCCGGCTCATATAAAGTCTCCATTACCATACTTTGGGAAGCTCAAGCTGATCGAACTGTGACAGAAAAACTTTCATGCGTGCGGCGATTTTGGCGACGCCGCCGTCTTCTTCGCTTTCGACGTTCAGCGGCAGTACCGGATCGTGCAGCGATTTGCGCAACAGCGCCCAGCCGCTGCCGTGTGCCGCGTCAACCGTCACATGAATGCCTTCGTAGTTATTCGGCGTAAGCGACCAGCCCGGCTCATCCGCCACAAACTGCTCAAACTTTTTGAGCACGTCGCCGCCGTACGCACCAAAATCTTCCGCTTTGATTTTCGCGCGGAACTCGCGGACTTCCTTCGGCTCCGGCACACCGGCCAGCAGTTCATCCACAGACCCTTTTCCGGCGGCATGAAGCTGCGCGACTTTGATCAGCACTTTGGCAATCTGGTACGCGCCATCATCGAGAAAGTAATTTTCTTTCAGCGCGCCGTGACCAGATGTTTCCATCGCCAGCCATGACTCTTTGCCTTCACTGTTCAGCCGGATGGCTTCGTTGATCACGTTCTTATAGCCGCGTTTGAAACGGTGGTGAACGCCGCCGAGCTTTTCTTCGATCCAGTATTTCAAACCGGTCGACGTGATGGAATCGGTTACGATCACCGAGCCGGGATGCTCTTCGAGCACGATGAAAGCCATCAGCGCGATAAAGCGGCTGCGGTTGATCGGCGCGCCGTTTTTGTCTACCGCACCGGCGCGGTCCACATCGGTGTCGAAAATAATTCCGAGATCCGCCTGATTGTTTTTGACGGCATCAATGATCGCCGCCATCGCAACGTTGTCTTCCGGATTCGGCGCATGGTTCGGGAACGAACCGTCCGGCTCAAGGAACTGGCTGCCTTTGGTATTCGCGCCGAGCGGCTTCAGCACCTTGTCCACAAAAAATCCGCCACCGCCATTACCGGCATCGACAATAATTTTCAGTCCGGCGAGCGGTTTATCGCCCTGCCCCGCGCCCTTGCGAATCGCAGCAACCAGCGACGCGGCGTAGTCGTCCATCAGATTGATCTTCGCGACTTTCTTCACCGGCCTGAAGGCCGACGTGCCGGTCTCCGTCGCGATGGTCAGGATTTTTTTGATGTCGGCCTTTTCGAGTCCGCCGTCACGAGTAAAAAATTTCAGCCCATTGCGGTTAAACGGCAGGTGACTGGCCGTCAGCATAATCGAACCGTCGTAGGCGTGATTTTCAAAAACCGTCGCCATAAACATCGCTGGCGTTGAAGAAAGTCCGCTATCGGCCATTTTGCAGCCCGCTTTTTCCAGTCCCTGGAAAACCGCCGTTTGGATTTTTTCCGCCGAGAGCCGGGAATCGTGACCGACCACCACTTTGAGCTGATCCGCCGGAACGCCTTTCTTTTCCGCCAGCCACTGCGCGAACGCATAGCCGATCGGACGGACAATTTCGGCTGTCAGCGTGACCGGCTCACCGGGCACACCTTCGAGAGCAACACCGCGTACATCACTGCCGTTCTGCAACTTCAACCAGGTCTGGGCCATAAGA
>CAZSSI010000220.1:0-2336 GCA_964609345.1 uncultured Verrucomicrobiota bacterium
CTGGCGGTAGTGCGTGCCGATCAGTTCGTAGCGGATTTCGCGGCCGGTGAAGCCTTTTTCCAGAATCTCGCGCAAGGTGTAGAAGTTGCCGAGCGACTTGGACATTTTCTTGCCGTCGACCTGCAGGTGGGCGCAGTGCATCCAGTATTTGGAATACATTTTGCCGTTGGCTCCTTCGCTCTGGGCGATTTCGTCTTCGTGGTGCGGGAAAATATTGTCCACGCCGCCGGTGTGCAGATCAAAGCTTTCGCCGAGATATTTCATGCTCATCGCGGAACATTCGATATGCCAGCCGGGGCGGCCTTTGCCCCACGGCGAATCCCAGACGACGTCGCCGTCGGCTTCGTCGTAGCCTTTCCAGAGGGCAAAGTCGGCGGCGTTTTCCTTGTCGTATTCGTCCTGCGCGACGCGCGCGCCGGAACGCATGCCTTCGCGGTCGAGGTGCGCCAGTTTTCCGTACTCTGGAAACTTATCAATTGGGAAATAGACCGAGCCGTCGTCGGATTTGTAGGCCAGTCCTTTGTCGAACAGCTTTTCGATGATCGCGATCATTTCGGGAATGCAGTCGGTCGCGGCCGGATAGAACTCGGCTGGCTCAATGTTAAGCGTCTTGAGGTCTTCGAAAAAGGCGTCCTTGAATTTCTGGGTGTACTCACGAAGCGGTAGGCCGGTTTCGCGCGAGCCGCGGATCGTCTTGTCGTCCACGTCGGTCAGGTTCTGCACCTGCGTTACGGCAAAGCCTTTGTACTTCAGCCAGCGGCGCAACAGATCTTCGAACATGTAGGCGCGGTAGTTGCCGATGTGTGCGTAGTTGTAAACCGTCGGGCCACAGGTGTACATGCGGACGTGTTTGTCTTTCAGAGGAACCAGCTCCTCCTGCGAGCGGGACATCGTGTTGTAGATTCTAAAGCTCATAAGGGCGGCGATGTTACTTTATTTCAGTTTCGTGGCAAGCCTTCGCCGTGTCGGACAGAACAACTTCAATCGCCACAAAAAAGCCGTATCCAGTTTTTAGCCGCAAAAGAACGCAGAGAACGCAGAAAAAGAACCGCCCGTGAATCTGCACGAACTGAGCCGCAGGCGAGCTGGGCTCCACGAATGTGGAGCAACGAAGTGGCAATTTTCACGAATAGGGATGTTTCTTGATTCGTGTTTATTCGAGTTATTCGTGGGCAATGTTCCGGCAGAGTAGTCTTTGCGATCCTTGAGATCTTTTGTGGCTAATAAATCTTTTCCGCGATTCGCTTCGCGAAGAGCGGTAACTCGGGGTCACGCGCGCCCATGCCGAGAACCGGAAGGCATTCTTCCAGAAGCCGTTTTTCAAGAACGTCGTAGTCCGGGACAAACTCCGCCGGAACGCTGGCGGCTTGCAGCCGTTCAACAAACTGCTCTGACGTCACTTTGATGTTCACCGTTCCGCCCGCGAAATAGACCGGCAGAATGAAAACTTTGCAGGTTGGTACAGCGGAGAACGCTTCAACAAACCCGTTAAGACCTTGAGCGAGCGGAGTGTAGCCATGCGGACGCCAATAGACAGAGAAGGCCGGGAACTCGCCGGAAACCGCTTTAAGCGCGGCGGCGATTTTGATTGGACTGTGCGCAAAGTCGTCGATCACTTTCGGGCCGTGACGTTCCAGCCGCCGCTCGATCCCTTTGAAGCTGCCGACAGCTTCAACGCACTTCTGCATGTCGAGCCCGAGCGCTTGGCAAAGAGCTAAGGCATTGCGGATATTTTCCGCGTTGTGCTTGCCGAGCAAGGCAGGCGAGGACGCCTGCGGTACGGTATCGCAACCGTCCCGGTTGCCATGGATGACGACACCCGACACTTGCGACTCAAACTGCGCGAAGAGCTGGTGAAGTTCGGATAGTGAAAAATGATCTTCGGCGATATTGGTGATAATCGCGTGCTTCGGATGGAACTTCAGGAACGAACGGTCGCTTTCGTCGGCTTCAATAATCCACGGTCCGGAGCCATATCTGATGTTCCCAATAGTGGAAGAGGCTTCCAGCCTCTGGCCAGCGGCAGGGATGCCGCTTCCACTCTGTTTCCAATTCAAAACTGGGGCACCGCAATAGACGGTCGGGTCTTTGTCCAGACATTGGAAAATCCAGCCGAGCAGTCCGGTGACGGTGGACTTGCCGGCGGTTCCGGCGACGGCGATCACTTCTTTGCCTTCGCAGAGTTTCGCCAGCATGTCGGCGCGGTGGAGCAGGGGAATGCCGAGGAACTTGGATTGCTGGATATCTGGATTGTCGGACTCAATGGCGGTGCTGTAGACGACGAAGTCGGTGTCGGCGGTAATGCCGGAGCCGTCCTGCGGAACAATCCGGATGCC
>CAZSSI010000221.1:0-2318 GCA_964609345.1 uncultured Verrucomicrobiota bacterium
CATGGTGCCATTTATGAATTAAAAACCGCCTCCGCAATCGTCTCAGATTACCGGATACAAACGCTCGACTACCTCCTCTTAAGTGACGTTAAACACGGAAAAATCATCAACTTCCGCCCGCCATCGGTTGAACATGAGTTTGTATCAACCACACTCACTCCTGCGGATCGAAACAGTATTTCGATGACCGATACCTTGTGGGAAAATGAATCCAAGACCGCACAGCGTTTAAAATCAATACTGCTTGGACTTCTGGCCGATTGGGGCGCTTTTCTGAACACCGCCCTTTATAAAGAAGGAATCTGTCATTTTTTTGGTGGACAGGAAACCGTTCTGCAGCCGGTCGAGATCAAAAAAGAAAACGTATTGCTCGGCACACAAAAAATCCCGCTTCTTTCTGAAGAAGAAACGTTTTGTATTTCATCCATAAAAAACGGGATCCGGACTTATGGCTCACATTTGCAACGGTTTCTGGATTGTACGAACATTAGAACCCTATATTGGATAAATTTAAATCGTTCGCAAGTCCAGCTCTCCTCCATCCGCAATTCAAATCATTCTGTCCCTAATTATTCTGATCGATCATGAAGTTAAAATTTTCCATCCTGATTCTGCTGAGCCTCACGGCGCTCGCTGTGTTTCCGTTACTCGGAAGCACCGATGTTCTGCACGATCCGATGGGCCGTGAGATTTTGATAAAACTGCGGATTCCGCGCGTTCTGACGGCTTTTCTGGCCGGTATCGCTCTGTCGGCGAGTGGGATGGTTTTCCAGGCCCTTTTCCGCAATCCGCTGGCGACGCCGGACACGCTCGGTGTTTCCGGCGGCGCGGCGCTCGGTGCCACCGTCTGGATGCGTTTTGCCGCGCCGCTGCTTTGCGCCGGTGTGGCCGGAGCTTCCATCGCCGGATTTTTCGGCGCGCTCGGAACGGTACTGCTGGTTTACGGACTGGCGCGGATCAAGAGCGGCTTTTCCTCCGCGACGCTTTTGCTGGCGGGCGTGGCGGTCAATCTGTTTTTCTCCAGCTTGATTCTGCTGATGCAATATTTCAGTGACCCCGGCGAAACTTTTCGCATGATCCGCTGGCTGATGGGCGGATTTTCGGTTGTTGGCTTCACCACACCAATTAATCTGGCGGTCTTTACCGCCATCGGACTGATCATCGCCGCATTGCTGACTCGCGAAATGAATCTGCTGCTGACCGGCGAAGAGCTGGCCGGTGCGCGCGGCGTAAATGTGGACCGCACCAAAAAATGGCTATTTTTCTCTGCGTCGCTGATGACCGGCGCCGCCGTCGCCTTTTGCGGCCCGATTGCTTTTGTCGGTCTGATGGTTCCGCACATCGGACGCCAGCTGATCGGTTCCGACCACCGGAAACTTTTCCCGGCGGTCGTTCTGCTCGGCGGCGCATTTCTGGTCATCTGCGACGGCCTTGCACGCACTCTGCTCGCCCCAGTCGAAATGCCGGCCGGACTCATCACCGCGCTCCTCGGCGGCCCGTTCTTCCTCTGGATGCTCCTGCGAAAAGTCTAATCTGCGTATTGGGTTGAGCACATTCCAGAAAGCCGCTAGATTCCATCTGTGTCCAACCGTAAACTAACCATGGAAATTCGTACAATGAATGTCTACAAAACACTGATAATCATACTGGTCGCAGCTCTTTCAGGGTGCGCTCTAAACAACATGTCACTGGTTCGGCTTCCAATTGAACAGGAGCGCTTGATTTCAGAACTTGCATTGGCAAGAACCGACGGTAAACCGCGCGAGACAATTAAGGAAATAACCGCGCTTGTAATAACTCCCGGAGGACTCAATCCGCCAGGCAAAATCCTTAATGTAAAAATCCTTGTTGACCAAACGCTAGCATCGGGGGATGGAGATTCAGACGCAAGACACAGAGCAGAATGTGAATGCATTCGAATCATTGAAAATTTCCGAAAGGCGGGTTTGTCACCGGAGTTCTCAGATTTGTGTGTTTCCGCAGAACGGCCGGAACTATTAGGAAACTCTTATCTCCGGACAATTGGTCCAATAACATGCTGTGCTTTCGTCATTGCGAGAGAAGATCTTCTAAAAGGAAGTCCTCCGAGACAAACCTTCAAAAATTTTAAATATATGAAGTAGGTATGTCCCTCGATCATGATCATTACACATTGGTCATTGAACCTTCTCCGCCGACTATGGGATGCTGTCTCGCATGCATTGGCTTTTACTTAAAACACGTTTCATAGCGACGACCGGACTGTGTTTGCTGTTCATAGGTTCGGTGTCACAAGCGGCGGAAGTGAATCTCACCACGGCGTACGAACTGGCTCTGGC
>CAZSSI010000222.1:0-2300 GCA_964609345.1 uncultured Verrucomicrobiota bacterium
TGCTCATGCTCAACTTTCCGACCAACCCGACCGGTGCGGTTCTCACCAAACAGGAGGTCGAAGAGATCGCTGCTTTCGCGATTGAGCACGACCTGATTGTCCTCACCGACGAAATCTACGGCGAACTCACCTACGACCAGCAGCACATCAGCCTGCTTTCGGTTCCCGGCATGAAAGAGCGGACGGTTTACCTGCACGGTTTTTCCAAGGCTTGGGCCATGACCGGCTTCCGGATGGGCTTTTCCTGCGCGCCGCCGGAACTCACCGAAGCCATGATGAAAATCCATCAGTACACCATGCTTTGCGCGCCGGTACTCAGCCAGAAAGCCGCCATCGAAGCGCTGCGCGATCCGGAACGCGACATCGCCGGAATGCGCGACTCGTACTGCGTCCGCCGCAACTACATGCACGCCGCCTTTCAGGAAATGGGCATCGACTGCCATTTACCCGGCGGAGCCTTCTACATGTTCCCGAAAATCGAAAAATTCGGGCTGACGTCCTACGACTTCGCCATGAAACTGCTCGAGGCGGAAAACGTCGCCGTCGTCCCTGGAACCGCCTTCGGTGCCTGCGGACAAGGCTTTGTCCGCTGCTGTTACGCCACCGCGCTCGACGACATCAAAGAAGCCATGACCCGCATCGCCCGCTTTGTCGGTCGACTGACATGATAAATCTTTTCACGAACTCATAAGTACAGGGGGCGGAAATGTTAAAAAGCAAGTTTGGAAATTATGTGCTGATAATTCTTGGGATGCTTCTTCTCACATCTTGCGTATCTATGCAGGAGATTGCGCTGGGGGATGCGTACAAAGCTTGCGCAAGAGGGGATTACCATGCAGCACTTCGCCGGCTATCTAATGCAGAAAATTATGGCTCTCGTCAGAGTCCGTATTGCGACTCGATACAGATGCTGAGAGGCACTTGTTTTCAGCGACTGGAGCAGAAAGATAGTGCAAAAAGTGTGTATGAGAAGCTTGTTGCAACTACATCCAACGCGACTGTATCCGCAGCAGCAAGGCAACAATTGGCGATTCTCGATATGCCAGGGCAGAAGCAAGTAGGTAAATTTAATATCCCGCCCTTATTTCCTTTTCATCAAATTGTTGAAGTGCGGACAGACCAGAGGGTTTGGGAGTGTGGTTATGCTGCTGCGAACGATAATCAGGCAATTATCGAATATGTTCAGCCGGGAGAAACCGTTCATAACTGGACAGAGTTGGTAACTCTTCAGTTTTCCCAATACGCACAGCCGCAGTCTGTCCAAAAAATATATGAGGTATACAAAGATTTGTTGATAAAGCAGTCGCCCCAAACCACCTTCACCGTTCTGCAAGAAACAACCAACAGCATACTATTTGAATGGAAGCATCCTCGGGATGCGACTTGGCCTGCTCAGCATCAGCTGTCCAAAATTATTGTTACAGGCAACGGGCAATATACCTTTTCCTATGTCAAAAAAACTCAAGCATTGGATGCCGCAACCTATACTGCATGGAAAGACATTCTCACCGAGGCTGTCGTGCGATAATTGGGATGGATGTTCGTTCTGAGGATATCAAGAGGCCATGACCCGCATTGACCGTTTTGTTTCAAAACTCGGGTGATCGCTCTTTTTGCAGCGGTTCAAAAGAAAAGTTTCCAAACCTTGGAAAATTGGTTTGTCGGCTTCGGTGTTCGTGGTTAAATCCAGCCTTAACCAATTTCCCAACCAGGAGCTCTCATGACAAAAATTACACGGGCGCTGTTGAGCGTCTCAGATAAAGCCGGAATTGTTGAATTTGCCAAAGCGCTGGCCGCGCGCGGCGTCGAACTGCTTTCAACCGGCGGAACCGCCAAAGCACTGCGCGACGCAGGCATTACCGTCAAAGATGTTTCTGAGTTTACCGGTTTCCCGGAAATGCTCGACGGCCGCGTTAAGACGCTGACACCGCAGGTTCACGCTGGTCTGCTCCATTTGCGCGACAGTGAAGAGCACATGGCCACGATGAAAAAGCACGGCCTTCAGCCGATCGATCTAGTTTGCGTGAATCTTTATCCGTTCGAAGCCACGATTGCCAAAGCCGGCGTTCCGTTGCACGAAGCGATTGAGCAGATTGATATCGGCGGGCCGACGATGATCCGTTCCGCCGCCAAAAACATGAAGTTTGTCACCGTGATCACCGATCCGTCCGACTACGCCCGCGTTCTTGAATCGATGGACGCCAACGGCGGCGGTACGACCGAAGAACTCCGCTTTGAACTCGGCCAGAAAGTGTTCGCCCGCACGGCGGCCTACGACGCCACGATTGCCGGATATCTCG
>CAZSSI010000223.1:0-2283 GCA_964609345.1 uncultured Verrucomicrobiota bacterium
TCCGGCCCGCCCCAGCATTTTTCTAGCACCTCGGCGACTTCTTCGGCGGAGGCCTCGCCGGCCACCAGCGGAAGCAAAGAAAATTCGGTAGGGACGGCTGTCCCAGCCGTCCGCGGACGGTTCGGAGACCCGTCCCTACCTAAAACAACTTGCAGAAACGGAACCTGAACTTCCAGACTGTGCTCCTGCGCGTGCGCCGCGTCGCTGATTGGAACAAAGTTTGGCCGCGCGACAGAAACTTCGCCCAGCGGCGTACGCCACGCCGGAGCGCTGGAGGCCGCCAGTCCGCGCAGCGCCACGCGGTGCGACGGACCGATCAGCACGACGCGCGAAATGTTTTCGGGATTGATCCGTTTATAAGCGCTGGCGGCAATCGGGCCGGAATAAACATAACCGGCGTGCGGAGCGATAATCGCCTTTGGATGCGGTCCCGGCTTCGCATCCGCCAGAAAACCTTCGATCATCCGGCGCAGTTCGCCGGGATCGGCCGGATAAAACATGCCCGCCACAGCGGGCTCTCTGATCATCCCTCTCATGGCCTGAATTTTAATAGATGCACGGCAACGTGAACAGGGTTATTCTTCCGTCATGAAAACGGCGCGCTACTGGCATTTACGAGACGACGGACTGATTGAGTGCAATCTCTGCCCACGCCACTGCCGCATTGCGGATGGAAAGCACGGAGTCTGCCTCGTCCGGCAGCGGCGCGGCGACGAACTGATCGCCGCCTCATACGGTCTCACCAGCGGACTGGCGGTCGATCCGATTGAGAAAAAGCCACTCTACCATTTTTTACCCGGCTCCAGCGTATTGTCGTTCGGCACCGTCGGATGCAATCTGACGTGCGGGTTCTGCCAGAACTGGCATCTAAGCCGCGCCGCCCGACTGGAAGGTAAGCAAACGACGCCGGAGGAAATCGCCGAAGCGGCAATCCGCTACGGCTGTGCAAGCGTGGCGTTCACCTACAACGAGCCGATCATCTTTTTGGAGTTCGCCGTCGATACCGCCAAAGTCTGCCATGCGCGCGGACTCAAAACCGTCGCCGTCACCAACGGCTGGATCGAGCCGGAGCCGCGCAAAGAATTTTACGCGCACATGGACGCCGCCAACGTGGACTTAAAAGCCTTCACCGACCGCTTCTACCAAAAGCTGTGCGGCGCGACGCTCCAGCCGGTACTCGATACGCTGGTTTACATTCAGAAAGAAACAGACGTTCACCTCGAAGTGACGACGCTGTTGATTCCCGGCCAGAATGATTCGCCCGCCGAAATTGACGCCATGACCAAATGGGCCGTTTCAAACCTCGGCCCGGACGTACCGTGGCACTTCAGCTCGTACCGCCCTACCCGTGAATGGAATGAAGCACCGCCGACACCGCTGGAAAGTCTCTTGCAGGCCAAAAGCATCGCCGAACATAACGGCCTGCAACGCGTCCACCTCGGCAACGTCCACATCGCGATCTAATTCCAGCGATGCTTAAGAATTCCTCCGGAGCACAAACCGGAGTTGAAGTTGTCTTTATGCCGACAGGTGCGTGCCGCATAAAGACAACTTCGTTCGCAAGCGCAAAAATTTCACTTTGCGCAACCACCTGAAAAAGAAGAGCTTTTGCATTGACCGTTTATCTGCTCCCGACAAAACTGCGACCAGTCGGTTAGAATTTGTGACATTGCATAAACCGGAATTTTGTTCGTTCAATAATACTGTTGGCACAAGAAGACGAAAGGAGGATTGCATACAGTAAAACGTATCGGACGCAGTTGATGAAGACCATCAGTCGGTTAACCCAAAACCAGAAGAGGAGTTAGTCATGTCAAACGACAAGTACACATCAATCGTAAACCTCGACTTCCAGTACGCACACAGGTTCATGAAATGGCCGAGAGAAGCAAAGCACCTTCACGGGCACTCAGGTCTTCTCTGCATCGAACTTGAAGACACCGTGGACCCGGTAACGGGGTTTGCACACGCATGCAAGGATGGATTCAAGAAAGCATGGGAAGTGTGTGACCATTTCCACCATGCGACATTGTTCCAGGAAGGCGACCCGCTTCTGGAAGCGGTCATTGCCGTATACAAGAAGGAAGGCATCAACAACGACCCCAAAAATTGTGTTCCTCTCAAGAAGATAGACCACCCGCTGGCTTGGTCATACCCGGAATACAGGATCGTTGTGACCAAGAAAGTTTCCACGTGCGAGAATCTTTGCGAGCTCTTCTACGAGCTTCTCAAGGACAAGATGCCGATCAAGAAGATCACTTTCCGGTCATCTTCTATGAACGC
>CAZSSI010000224.1:0-2260 GCA_964609345.1 uncultured Verrucomicrobiota bacterium
GAATTCGCCGTGCCGCCGCAGGAACTTTCCACGTTTATGGTCAACCTTGCCATCTACGGCGTATTTCTCGGCGGACGGCTCGGCTATGTTCTCCTCTACGCATGGGATGTTTTCATTCGTGACCCGCTCTTTCTCTTCCGCGTCTGGGAAGGCGGTATGGCCAGCCACGGCGGAATGCTCGGCGTGATTCTGGTTATCCTCTGGACGGCGTGGAAAAAGAAGATTCCTTTCTGGAATCTCACCGATTGCCTCGCCCTCGTCACGCCGATCGGCCTTTTCTTCGGCCGCATCGCCAATTTTGTTAACGGCGAACTCTGGGGCCGTCCGACCGACGTTCCGTGGGCCGTCATTTTCCAGCAGGCGGAAGACCTCACGCCAACGCCACGCCACCCGTCACAGCTTTACGAAGCCTTCGGCGAAGGACTTCTACTCTTCACCGCGCTCTGGCTCATCCGCCGTACGGCATGGGGTAAACGCGAAAGCACTCTGAGCGCCGTCTTCCTCATTCTCTACGCCGTCGCACGCATCGCTTCCGAATTTTTCCGCGAGCCGGACAGCACCATTTATTTCGGCTGGCTCACCAAAGGTCAGCTCTATTCCGGGTTCATGGTCGTCGCAGCCATTATCATCATCACCAGCAAGCGTCTGTGGCTGCGGAATGATGGAATAAAGGAATAATGGAATGATGGAACAGAGAAAAAACGTTAATCGCGGATACATGAAGCTGCGTGTCTGGCAGGATGCCCGAGAACTTTATCTTCTGACATGGGGCGTGTTTAAACGGTTCCCGTACGAACTGAAACGAGTCGCCTCACAACAGATTTCTTCCATCGACTCCATCCACCGCAATATCGCCGAAGGATACTGCCGGCGCGGCATTAAAGAATACCTGCAACACCTGAATATCGCTACGGGATCGGCGGGCGAAAGTGTATCGTCCCTTCACGTGTATTGCCCCGCAGGACATATTTCCGAAGAAGAATTCGAGCAGATGAATTCTCTGGCATTCCGGCTGGAAAATGGATTAAAGAAACTGATTGAAAGCCTGCAGGAAAAGCAGCAGAACGGCGACTGGAATGATTCATTCGTCATCCGGGAGTCAAACGAGATTTATGGAACCAGTCATGAATAGCCCTTCTTCCAGTATTCCATCATTCCACCATTCCACCATTCCCAGCGTTCTCATAAAAAACGCTGATGTCGTGAACGAAGGATCGGTGCGCGCCGCCGATGTTTTGGTTCGCCATGGCCGGATTGACCGGATCGGCCCTGAAATTTCCGCCGACGCGGATATCGTCATCGACGCAAACGGCATGGCACTCCTGCCGGGAATGATCGACTGCCACGTTCACTTCCGCGAGCCGGGGCTGACGCATAAAGGCGACATGCAAAGTGAATCGCGCGCCGCCGCCGCCGGAGGCGTCACCTCTGTCATGGAAATGCCGAACACCAGTCCGCCGACCGTCACCAACGAACGGCTGGAAGAAAAATTCGTCCTCGCCGCACAAAAGATGTCCGTCAACTATTCCTTCTACCTCGGTGCCTCGCTCAACAATCTCGACCAAATCAAAGCCGTCGATCCAAAGAATGTTTGCGGCGTCAAAGTGTACATGGGCTCTTCCACCGGCGACATGCTGATTGACCGTTTCCAGACTCTGGAAGACCTTTTCCGCGAATGTCCGGTCAACCTCACCGCGCACTGCGAAGACGCCGGTATCATCAAAAAGCATGAAGATATTTTCCGCGAACTGTACGGCGATCAAACTCCATTTGCCGCGCATCCGCACATCCGCAGCGAAGAGGCGTGTTACCGCTCCAGCGCACTGGCGGTTGAACTCGCCCGCAAACACGACACACGATTGCACATTCTGCACATCAGCACGGCCCGCGAACTGGAACTGTTTGACGACGGCGTGGCTCGCATCAGCAGTCCGCGTGAAAATGAGTTTTATATTGAGCGCGACGAATCCGACAAAAATATTACCGCCGAAGCCTGCATTCACTATCTGCACTTCGACTGTTCCGCCTACGAAACCAAAGGCGCGCTGGTGAAGTGCAACCCGGCCATCAAACGCGCCTCCGACCGTGCCGCTCTGCTCCGCGGACTGCTCACTGACCGGCTCGACACCATCGGCACCGACCACGCGCCGCACACCTTGCAGGAAAAACAGGGAACCTACTGGACCGCGCCGTCCGGCATGCCGGTTATTCAGTCCGCCCTGCCCGCCGTCCTCGAACATTTCCACAGCGGAGCGCTTTC
>CAZSSI010000225.1:0-2229 GCA_964609345.1 uncultured Verrucomicrobiota bacterium
TTTTCGCCCAGCACGTTGCTGATCGGTTTCAAATCATCGAAAGCCGACTTATCCGCAAAGCCAACCACGAAGCCGGACACCGTCCGCAACCGGAACGGCACCTCGACGCGCGAGCCAATCTCGATCAAAGGCCGGAGCGGTTCGGGAATCAGATAGTCGAACTCGCGGTCCAGCGAGAGGTCGACAGCAACTTTGGCAATACGGTTCATTGGAAAAAGAGAGTAGCCACGAAGAACACGAAAAGACACAAAAAATAAGCGGTCTAAGCCGCTTAATCTCCAATGATTTTGACAAGAACCCGCTTATCGCGCAGGCCGTCGAATTCGCCATAGAAAATCTGTTCCCACGGGCCAAAATCAAGTTTGCCGTTGGTGATAGCACAAACGACTTCGCGGCCCATGATCTGACGCTTGAGGTGGGCGTCGGCGTTGTCTTCGAACCCGTTATGCGCGTACTGGCTATGCGGTTTTTCCGGCGCCAGTTTTTCGAGCCACTTGTCGAAATCCTGATGCAGTCCGCCCTCGTCATCGTTAATGAATACACTGGCGGTGATGTGCATAGCGTTGACGAGACAGAGACCTTCTTTGATTCCGCTCTCGCGCAGACACTCGCTCACATCCGGCGTGATGTTGATAAAGGCGCGCCGTTTCGGAGCATTAAACCAGAGCTCTTTGCGGTAACTTTTCATAAAGGCACTCACAAAATCATGGATGACAGAACCATTTTATAACCGGCAAAATGTCAGGGAGTTCCAATGATTCTGTAAAAATATCCGCTTCGAGATTCCCTGTTCATTATTCTACGGTTCAGACTTTCGGCAGCGCAATGCGCTTGGCGTCTTTCCAGAGTTTTTCGAGGTCGTAGAGACTGCGCATCTCAAAGCTGAAAACATGCACCATCACACCGTCGTAGTCCACAATGACCCAGCCGCTGTCGCCGGTTCCGGCGGCGCGATAACCTTCATACTGCTCGTTTTTGCAAAGGCGCTGAAGGCCGTCACTCAGCGATTTCAGATGTGGTCCATTGGCAGCGGTGGCGACGATAAAATAGTCGGAAATGTTGGCCACTCCGCGCAAGTCGAGAATTACAATGTTCTCCGCCTTCTTGTCGTCCAGAAATTTGACCGACTTCAGCACGACGTCCGGAAGCTCAGGAGTTTTTTTAACCGCTTTGGCCTTCGGCGCCTTCGCTACGACCTTTTTCACAACATTCGCTTTCGGGGCGGCCTTGGCGGCTTTCTTCACGACCTTCGTTTTTTTCACTTTTTCTTCAGACATATAATCCATGCTCCGCAATGTACATTTCCACTTCTGGGGGCACAAGATAGCGGATGCTCAGCCCTTCCGCCAGCCTCATCCGGATCTCGGAGGCGGAAATTTCAACCTCATGAATCCGGATCGTCCGCTCCAAAAGCTTTGTTTTCCATCCGCCTTCGCCAGAGGACTCCGGCGTGACAGGATCATCGGAAAGCTGAATCTGCTCTGCGACCCGCGCCGCGTCTTCGCCGCCGCGCGCAAACGGCACCACCGTGCACATTTCGAGCAGTTGTTCGACGTTCCGCCACGTGTGAAGAATGGTCAGCGAATCGATACCGACGATAAAGAACAGTTCCGCGCCGGGATGCTCGAACTGAACCTGCGTCATCGTATCGAAGGTGTAGGAAACCCCGCCGCGCTGAAGCTCCATATCGGAAACCTCAAAGCTCAGATTACTTTCCGTCGCCAGTTGAAGCATTTCGAAACGATGGCGCCCTTCGGCCAGCGTCCGGCCCTGCTTATGCGGAGGAACGGCGGCCGGTACAAAAATCAGCCGGTCGAGTTCAAGCTGTTCCACCGCATCCTGCGCAATCGTCAGATGTCCCATATGCACCGGATCAAACGATCCGCCGAACACTCCGATCCGCTCTGTGGTTTTCTCATTCATTTAAAACAGTTATCCTCTCTATATCCTTTGAGGAAAGATGTCGGAATTTGGACTTCGGCTTTTCATTGGCACCCAAAATACTCCGGTGTATTTTGGGAGACAATGGTTTATTTGCTGATCGTTAAAACAGATTTTTATTCCGACAGGGCGAAGATGTCGGCAGGCAGATCAGTTAATCAAAATCGCATTCTTCCCCGATAGAATCACAAAGAAGTATCTGATTGATCATTTCAGGGAGTTCCATCCCCATTTCCTGACATCGCACCGTCAACTGTTGATACAAAGATTCCGGCAGATCGATTTCTA
>CAZSSI010000226.1:0-2222 GCA_964609345.1 uncultured Verrucomicrobiota bacterium
CGCCGATCCAGACCGGATCGGCGTTTTGCTTGCCGCGAGACTTAAAATTCGTTTATCCGGATTAAAGGATTGTTGGTTGCGCACCGCCGAGGTCTCTGTTAGATTCTCCGCATGAATTTAAAACAGAAATTTAAGATCGGCCCCCTGCTCCTCGACGGCGCGGCGGGTACTTTCCTGCAGGAACAGACGATCACCCGTGAACAGTGGGGCAAGTATGAAGGCTGCAATGAATGGCTCAACCTTTCCGCCCCCGATTTGATCCGCCGCCTGCACCGCGCCTATCTTGAGGCCGGTTCTGATGCCGTTGAAACCAACACCTTCGGCGCATCGCCTGTCACGCTCGGCGAATACGACCTTGTCGGCCGCGCTTATGAAATCAATAAGGCGGCCGCACAGCTTGCCCGCGAATGCGCCAATGAATTTTCCACACCGGAAAATCCGCGCTATGTCTTCGGCTCGATCGGCCCCGGCACCAAACTGCCGTCGCTCGGACATATTTCGTTCGACGAGCTGGTTGATGCCTACAAGGTTCAGATTCAAGGTCTGCTCGACGGCGGGGTAGACGGTCTGCTCATTGAAACCTGCCAGGATCCGCTTCAGATCAAAGCTGCGCTGGCGGCGGCTGACGAACTTCTCGGCCCAGACAGCGATATTGTCCGTTACGTTTCAATCACCGTGGAAGCCACCGGCACCTTGCTGGTCGGCACCAGCGTTTCCGCCGCCGCCGCAATTTTCGCGCCTTATCCGATTGATGTACTCGGACTTAACTGCGCAACCGGCCCCGATGCGATGGAGCATCACCTCGACACGCTCAACGAAGTCTGGCCGACACATCTCGCCTGTATGCCGAACGCCGGAATGCCCGAAGCACGCGCCGACGGAAAAGTCCGTTATCCGCTGGAGCCGAAACCTTTCGCTGAAAAAGTCATCGCGCTCGCCAAGGCGCACGGCCTTTCTATTGTCGGCGGCTGCTGCGGCACCACACCGGAACACATCCGCCAACTGCGCAAAAAAGTTTCCGAAGGCTGGGAAATCCGTCCGCCGGTGAAAGCACCCGCGCAGGTTTCCAGTCTGTTCAGCACAGTGGATCTGACGCAGGAGCCCGCTCCGCTTTATATCGGCGAGCGTGCCAACGCCACCGGTTCAAGGAACTTCCGCGACACCCTGCTGGCGAACGACTACGAAAACGCTTTCCACATTCTGACGGAACAGGAAGAAACCGGCGCGCACATCCTCGACCTGAGTTGCGGCTACGCCGGACGCGACGAAAGTAAAGATGTCGCCGTGCTGGTGCCGCGCATGGCACGTGAATGCAAGATTCCGATGATGATTGATTCCACTTCCGCCGATGTGATCGAGCAGTCGCTGAAATGCTACGGCGGACGGGCGATCATCAACTCAATCAATTTTGAAGACGGCGGCAAACGCGCCGAGCGGGTCGTCCCGATGGCGCGGCGCTATGGCGCGGCGCTGGTCGCGCTGACCATCGATGAAAAAGGCATGGCGATGACGGCGGAAGAAAAAGTCGCCCTCGCCAAACGGCTGGTTGATTTTTGCGTTGCACGCGGACTTAAGGCGGAAGAACTGCTGATCGATCCGTTGACGTTCACGGTTTGCAGCGGCGACAAGACGCTCCGCGATGCGGCGTTCCAGACTCTGGAAGCGATCCGCCGCATCAAGGCGGACCTTCCGGGTGTACGGACGATGCTTGGACTGTCCAATATTTCGTTCGGCCTGAAGCCGGCGCTGCGCAAAGTGCTCAACGCCGTATTTCTGCGTCAGGCCGTTCAGGCCGGAATGGATGCGTGCATCATCAATGTCGCCGCCATCGTACCGCTCAATGAAATCCCCGACAATCTTCGCGAAGGCGCTGAAGCATTGCTGAACGACGACCGCTCAAACGGCGATCCGCTGGAAAACTACATCAACCTGTTCGAGACGGCAAAAGAAACCGTTGAGGTCGCGGTTGAAAGCCGTCAGTCAACCGACGTACTGACCGACGCCATTATTCGCGGAAAATCACCGTGGCTTGAGCCGGCGATTCCCGATCTGCTGAAAGCAATGAGCGCCGAGGATATCCTCAACACCATCCTGCTTCCGGCGATGAAAGAAGTCGGGCGCCTCTTCAACGACGGAACGATGCAACTTCCGTTTGTGTTGAAGTCGGCGGAAGTGATGAAACGCGCTGTCGACATGATCAAACCGTTCATGAAGAGAAGCGC
>CAZSSI010000227.1:0-2221 GCA_964609345.1 uncultured Verrucomicrobiota bacterium
TTCACCCATCTTTGCAGCAACATCATCCGCAAGACCGAAAAAGGCTGTTCCAACTGCTTTAAATCGGATGCCGCCATCGGACGGAACAACCCCGACGGCCCAGTGGTGCAGCCCTGCCTGAGCGGCGGGCTGTGGGATGCCGGTGTCAGTATTACGGTCGGAGGAAAACACATCGCCAACTGGCTGATCGGTCAGGTGCGTGACGAAACCCAGACCGACGAGCACATGCGCGCCTACGCCAAAGAAATCGGTGCCGCTGAGCAGCCGTTCATGGATGCATTCTACAATGTCCCCGTCATGTCTCTGGCTCATTTCAAAGAGATAGCGCAAGCTCTTTTCACTCTCGCCAACCAGCTTTCTGCGTCCGCCTATCAGAACGTCCTGCAAGCCCGTTTCATTGCGGAAGAGAAAAAGAACAAAGATGAACTGGTGCGCCTTTCCACGGCGATTGAGCAGTCGCCCGAAGCCGTCATCATCACCGACACCTCAGGAAGTATTCAATATATCAACCCCGCCTTCGAACGCATCACCGGTTATTCCGCCGAAGAAGCCATCGGAAAAAACTCCCGCATCCTCAAAAGCGGCGAACACGATGCGGCCTTTTATTCCAGTCTTTGGGAAACCATTCGGGCCGGTAGCGTCTGGCACGGCCACCTCATCAACAAACGTAAAAACGGCGAACTCTACACGGAAGAAGCCTCCATCGCGCCGGTTCGTGATTCGTCCGAACGTATCACCGGTTATGTGGCTGTAAAAAGAGATATCACTGAAGAACTGTCCCGCGAAGAAATGTTCCGGCAGAGCCAGAAAATGGAAGCGGTCGGACAGCTGGCTGGCGGTATCGCCCATGACTTCAATAACATCCTGCAGGCCATTCTCGGATTCAGCGAACTCCTGCTCGGCAAGCTCAGCCGGGAAACAACGGAATACCGCAACACGAATGAAATCCACAAGGCGGCGCTGCGGGCCGCCGACCTGACCCGGCAGTTGCTGACCTTCAGCCGGAAACAACCCGTTCAGCGCACAGAAGTTGACCTGAACGCCGCCGTCCGCAACATGGAAGTATTGCTGGATGTGCTGCTGGGAGAAAAAATACAACTTCAGCTCGATCTCTGCGAAAACCTGCTGAAAACGCGTGCCGACTACAGCCAGATAACCCAGATCATTATGAATCTGGCTGTCAATTCACGTGATGCGATGCCGGACGGAGGCCGACTGAGCATCTCAACCGAAAACGTGATTCTTGAACAACAGGATGCCGACGCACTTCCAGATGTCGCTCCGGGCGATTTTGTCTGCCTGTCCGTTACGGATACCGGTTGCGGCATGAACCAGGAAACCAAAGAGCGTCTTTTTGAACCGTTTTTCACCACCAAAGAAGTCGGTAAAGGAACCGGGCTGGGGCTGTCGGTACTTTACGGTATCGTCAAACAGAGCAAGGGCTGGGTGCATGTTTACAGCGAAGAAGGTCACGGAACCTCTTTCAAAATTTATCTGCCGGCCGCAAAGCCCGCCGCAAAAAACACTATCGCCGCCGCCAAGACAACCTGCTGTGAAAGCATTCTGCTGGCAGAGGACGATGCTGAACTAAGAGCTATGGTCGTCCGGATTCTGGAAACCGCCGGCTATAAACCCGTTGTCGCAGCTACCGCCGAAGAAGCGCTCAAACTGTTTACCTCAAAATCCGGAGCCTTCGACCTGCTCTTCAGTGATATCGTTCTGCCGGGCAAGTCCGGCATCGAACTGGCGGATGAGTTGCGCGCAAAAAACCCCGCCCTGCCGGTACTGCTGTACAGCGGCTATCGCGATCAGCGCGAGCGCTGGAAAGACCTTAACAGCAAAGGGTATCACTTTACACAGAAACCGTTTACAGTCGCCGGACTGCTGGCCGCCGTAAACGGGGCAATCACAGAGCCGGTTTAATCAAGGAGAAATACATGGCGCACATTTTAATCATCGACGATGACCCGGCCATTCTGGGGCTCTTTGGACAGTTCATGGAAAGTAGCGGATACTCTGTCGCGCTCGCCGCCGACGGACAGGAAGGAATGCGGCTGATGAAACAGCAGACGCCCGACCTCATCATCACCGATATTATGATGCCTGAAATGGACGGGCTGGAAATCATCCGTGAGATTGCCGACTCTCACCCGCTACTGCCGGTGATCGCCATTTCGGGAGGCATGCGCAACATACCCGTCAACTTCCTGATCCACGCGAA
>CAZSSI010000228.1:0-2201 GCA_964609345.1 uncultured Verrucomicrobiota bacterium
ACCGCTTCGGAAATCAGGAACGTTTTCGCGTCGGGATGATACAGACAGGTCGGATGAAACTGAATCATCTCCATGTCGCGGATCGGCAAGCCGGCGCGCCACGCCATTGCCACGCCGTCGCCGGTGGCGACGTCCGGGTTGCTGGTATAAAGGTAAGCTTTCCCCGCGCCGCCAGTGGCGAGAATGGTGACCGGCGAGCGCACCGCCAGAATTTCGCCGGAGGTTTTGTCCAGAAAGTAACAGCCGACACAGCGGTTTTCGCCGGATAGCCCGATCCAGCCGGTCGGCACCACGTCAATCGCCAGCCAGTTTTCGGCGATGGTGATGTTCGGGTCGGCTTTGGCTCGGGCGAGCAGCCCTTTTTCGAGCGCCGCGCCGGTAATGTCGCCGGCATGCAGAACACGGCGTCGGGAATGTCCGCCTTCCTGACCGAGATCATACTCGGCAGGATTATCGTGACTGCGCTCGAAATGAACGCCGAACGTTTCGAGTTCGGCAATCCGCTCCGGCCCGCCTTCGACGATCGCCCGCACAGCAGATTCTTCGCTGAGGCCTCCGCCGGTTTGCAGCGTGTCGGCAATATGCTCTGCCATGGAATCCGCCGGATCGACCACGCAGGCGACGCCGCCCTGCGCGTAGCGGGTATTCCCTTCGTCGGCGGTGCGTTTGGCTGCCACCAGCACCTTACCATGAGCACTCAGCCGCAACGCGGCGGTCAATCCCGCCAGCCCGCTGCCGATAACCAGAAAATCTGTGTCGCGTGTCTGCATATTTCGTTCGATCTATTTGAGAATCTGTCCGGACGGTAGCACATCTTTTCTGGTAGGTGGAAATGCAAACAGCTTATTTTAAAACCTGCTCTAAATGACGTTTCCACGCGGCATAAGCCGCATCAAATTTTCCAAGGTTTGGAAAAATTTCCTTTCGTTTTTCCAAGGCTTGGAAAGCCTCATTAAACGAACTGTAGATTCCGGCCCCAATGCCCGCGCCGCGCGCGGCTCCGAGCGCGCCATCGGTTTCGTACAGCTCGATTTTCGCACCACTGACACCCGCGAGCGTTTCGCAAAAAATGTCGCTCATGAACATGTTGGCGTATCCGGCGCGGATCGTTTTGATCTCGATGCCGGTTTCTTTCATCACGTCCATGCCGTACATGAAGGAGAAGACGACGCCTTCCTGCAGGGCGCGGCAGAGGTGTGCGCGGGTGTGGCGGTTAAAGTCGAGTCCTGCAATCTGCGCGCCGATATTGCGGTTGCCCAGCACACGCTCCGCGCCGTTGCCAAACGGAAGAATGGTCAGTCCGTCGCTGCCGACAGATACCGGTTCCGCCAGCGCGTTCATTTCGTCGTAGGAGACGTTGCCCAGTAACCGCTTGACCCATGCCTTCAGAATGCCGGTTCCACTAATGCACAGCAAAACCCCAAGACGCGGATTGGCGGCAGTATGGTTGACGTGGGCGAAGGTATTGACGCGAGATTGCGGGTCGTACTTTTTCTGATCGGTCACGCCGTACACCACGCCGGAGGTTCCGGCGGTGGCGGCAATTTCGCCGGGATTAAGAACATTCAATGAAAGCGCGTTATTGGGTTGGTCGCCGCCGCGATAGGTAACCGGCGTACCTTCGAGCAACCCGAACTCTTCTGCCGCTTTTTTTGAAATGCAGCCTTGCCGCCCGAAGGTTGGAACAAGTCCCGGAAGAATGGATTCATCGAAGCCGAACTGATCGAGCACCAGCTTCGCTGGTTGCTCTTCGAGGAAGTCCCACAGGATTCCCTCGGAAAGTCCGGAGGCCGTGGTGCGCGCATCGCCGGTCAGCTTCATCGCCAGCCAGTCACCGGGCAGCATGATCTTATCGATCTGCGCAAAAATCTCCGGCTGGTTTTCTTTGACCCACGCCAACTTCGACGCCGTAAAATTGCCGGGAGAATTCATCAGATGCGAAAGGCAGGTCTCGGATCCGATGGCTTCGAGGGCGGCTTGGCCGTACGGCACAGCACGGGAATCGCACCAGATAATGGCGGGGCGCAGAACATTCTGTTTTTTATCAACACAAACGAGCCCATGCATCTGATAGGCGATGCCGACGGCTTTCACATCTTCGGGTTTGGTTTGTGCTTCGCGCATGGCGTCGCGGACGGCGTCTTTCGCACAATCGTACCAGCACTGCGGATCCTGCTCGGCAAAGCCCGGTTGCGGCGCAT
>CAZSSI010000229.1:0-2196 GCA_964609345.1 uncultured Verrucomicrobiota bacterium
GGCGACGGCGTCGTAGAGAGCATCGTGGGCTTCGCCGCGCGGACAGAGTTCCCTGACGCGGGGTTCGAGCCGGAGTCCGGCGATTAAATCTTCGAGTTTATGCGATGGCGCTTTCGGCCAGGCCTGCCGCGCCAGCGCCAGCGTATCGACCCACGGCCCGAAATGGTGCATCGGTGCCATTTGCCGCAGGAATTTCTTTTCGGTGGCGACGTTGTGTGCGGCAAGCGGATGTCCGGTCACCCACCCTTCCAGCTTTTTCCAAACTCTGAAAACTTCATCGGCGGCGGCGATGTCTTCGCGCAGTTTATGGTGCTTGCCCGGTGCGTAGGCGTTGAACGGACGGTTGATATCGACCCGTACGAGGCTCTCGAAAGTTTGTGACGGATCGACGCGTCCGTTTTTCAGAACGACCGCTGCGACCTGCCAAGGCTCCGTGTCGAAGCCCGGCACAGAGCCGGTGGTTTCGAAGTCGAGAACGGTCAGAGTTGTTTCACGGATCAACATGGAAGAAAAGATACGGGATGCGGGATGCAGGATGCGAGCAACAAAAAAGGCCTCCGTTTGCACGGAGACCTTTCTGAGAAGCGGCTGGCCGCTTCGCTTAGCGCGAGTAGAACTCGACGACCAGCGAGGCTTCGCACTGAACCGGTACTTCGCCGTGTTCCGGCAGGCGGCTCAAGGTGGCGGTCAGCTTCTTGTCGTCCACGGTCAGGTAAGCTGGCGTGGTGGCAATCTGCTGGGCGGCCGGGAAGATTTCCAGCTCGCGGCTGCCTTCACGGACGGTGATGACGTCGCCGATGCGAACCTGATAGGAAGGAATGTTGACCTTTTTGCCGTTCACAAGGAAGTGAGCATGGCCGACCATCTGGCGGGCCTGATAGATTGAGCGGGAGAAACCGGCGCGCAGGACAACGGAGTCCAAACGGGTTTCGAGAAGCTGTAGCATCATGTCGGCGGTGTTGCCGATTTTACGCGAAGCTTTGGCGTAGTAACCGCGCAGCTGGCGCTCGGCCAGATTGTACTGATAGCGCAGGCGCTGTTTTTCGATGAGCTGTTTGCCGTAGTCGGTCAGTTTGCTGCGGCGCTTGGAAGGGCCGTGCTGTCCCGGCGGGTTCGGGCGTCGTTCGAGAAATTTTTCACATTTCGGCGAAAGGGCAATGCCTAGACGGCGTGCCTTCTTGATCTTTGGTCCATTATACTTCATTCAACTCTCCGTTTTTGGTTTCTGTTTCCTGCTGTTCCGCCCAATTAAGCCCGTTTTCGGGGCCGCCAGTTTAGAAATACTCATTTCAGGCGTTCACCTTTGTGATAATCCTCCGGCGGAACAAGGGGCGCATTAAAGCGATGAGGAGCCGTTAAGTCAACTACTGGAAACGTTTTTTTTGCCTTGCCTTGAAAGCTGAACTTCCCATCATGGTGCGCTTGTTTTTTAACCCCGCGCTGAAAAGGATTTACGCCATGAAAGAAGTGAAGAAAGTTGCCATCCTCACCGCAGGCGGTCTGGCCCCCTGCCTCTCCTCCGCCATCGGCGGTCTGATCGAGCAGTACAGCAAGGTCGCCCCGAAAATTAAAATCATTTGCTACACCAGCGGCTACAAAGGTCTGCTACTCGGCGAATCGATTGCCGTTACTCCGGCCATCCGCGCCAAAGCATCCGTTCTGCACAAGCACGGCGGCAGCCCGATCGGCAACAGCCGCGTAAAACTGACCAACGTCAAAGACTGCGTGAAGCGCGGTCTGGTCAAAGAAGGTGAAAACCCGCTGGAAGTCGCGGCACGTCAGCTGGTGAAAGACGGCGTGGACGTTCTCCATACCATCGGTGGCGATGATACCAATACGACAGCGGCTGATCTCGCCGCCTACCTGAAAGACAACAACTACGACCTGACCGTGGTCGGTATGCCAAAGACGATTGATAACGACGTGTTTCCGATCCGCCAGAGCCTCGGCGCGTGGACTGCCGCCGAAGAAGGTGCCAAATATTTTGAAAACGTCGTGGCCGAGCATAATGCCAATCCGCGCATGCTGATCATCCACGAAGTGATGGGCCGCAACTGCGGCTGGCTGACCGCCTACACCGCGCAGGTTTACCGTGACCGGCTCAGCAAAATGCAATTTGTACCGGGCATCGGCCTGAGCAAAATGCGTAAAGATGTCCATGCCATCTTCATTCCGGAAATGGCAATCGACATTAAA
>CAZSSI010000230.1:0-2174 GCA_964609345.1 uncultured Verrucomicrobiota bacterium
CGGATAAGTCGGCTTTCGATGATTTGAAACCGATCAGCAACGTGCTGGGCGAAAAATCGCTGGTCACCGAATCGGTCATGGAGCTGGCACGCTGGATGTCTTCTTACTATTTGGCGCCATTCGAAACCTGCGTACGGACTTTGCTTCCCGCCGTCGTCCGCAACAAAGAAAGCGGCGAAAAAAAGCAGTTGGTTGTGTCGCTGGCCAATAATGTGGAAGCGGCATCTCTGCCGCTGGGCTCAGAAGCTGAATATCTAGCCAGCGGCAAGGATGCCGCTTCCACAATTAATTATTTTGATCCGGCGGAACCAATTGCCAATTTAAAAGGAATCCTTCCGCATTGGAGACAGGACGGTACCACCTATTTTGTGACCTTCCGTCTGGCTGACTCTCTTCCAAAAGAAAAATTGAGGCAGTGGCAGGAGGAACGGTCTGCCTGGATGAATGAACATCCGGAACCGCATGATGAAGAAACTCGAAGCGAATACTATCATCTATTTCCTGATCGTTTGCAAAAATGGCTGGATGCAGGATATGGCAAATGTCTGCTCGCAAACCGTGAGCACAAAGAGCTGATTGAAGCGGCATTTAAAAGGTTTGATGGAGAACGTTACCGGCTTCACGAGTTTGTTGTAATGCCGAATCATGTTCATGTGCTGGTGGCCCCTTTAGCCGATAATCTTCTGTCAGATATTTTGCATAGCTGGAAATCATATACAGCGAGTGAATTGAATCAGCGGCGAGGAACCAAAGGTGCTGTCTGGCAGAAAGAGTCGTTTGACCACATGGTACGAAGTCCTGAGCAGATGGCCCGCATTCGTAAATATATTCGGGACAATCCTGAGCAGGGTGGAAGCGGCCTTCAGCCGCTTAGCCCAGCGGCAGGGATGTTGCTTCCACGTTTAACTCCGGCCCAGCAGAAGATACACCAATGCCTTCAGGAAAATGGCTCGATGCTTTTGTCGGAACTGACGGAAGCGGCAGGTGTGACGGCGGCACCGGTAAAGGCGCTGGAGAAGAAGGGGCTGGTGACGATTTCGAATGAGTCGGTTTACCGCGATCCGCATGAAGGCGTTGAACTGCTCAAGACCGAACCGCTGGCGCTGATGGAACAGCAGTCCGTGGCGTTGAAACAGATTGTCGAAGCAATGGACGAAACCGATCCGCCGGTATTGCTGCTTCACGGCGTGACCGGTTCCGGCAAGACCGAAGTCTATTTGCAGGCGATTTCCCATGCGCTGGAGCAGGGCAAGGGGGCGATTGTGCTGGTGCCGGAAATTGCGCTAACGCCGCAAACCGTTGACCGCTTCCGCTCACGCTTTGCGGACAAGCCGGAACGGGTGGCCGTTCTGCACAGTTCGCTTTCCGACGGCGAGCGCTACGATGAATGGCACCGCATCCGTTCCGGCGAAGCGCAGATTGTGATCGGCGCGCGTTCGGCGCTGTTTGCGCCGGTTCATAATCTCGGCCTGATCGTGGTGGACGAAGAGCACGAGCCGACTTACAAGCAGGACGAAGCGCCGCGCTACAGTGCCCGCGACACCGCCGTGATGCGCGGCAGAATGGAAAAGTGCGCCGTCGTGCTGGGTACGGCGACGCCCGCGCTGGAATCCTACGCCAATGCGAAGAGCGGCAAATACCGCTACGTCGAACTGCCGATCCGCGTGGACGACCGCCGGATGCCGCCGATCCGCATTGTGGATATGCGCATCGCGGCAGAGCAGGAAGGTAAGCCGGTTCTGTTTTCGCGCGAGCTGGTCGAAGCGATTCGCATCCGGATTGACCGCGCGGAACAGACGATGATTTTTCTGAACCGGCGCGGATTCGCTTCGTCGCTGATCTGTCCCGACTGTGGCTATGTGGCGGAATGCGAGCATTGCAGTGTCGGTATGACGTTTCACAAAGCGCGGGCACGGCTGGTTTGTCACATCTGCGGCGAAGAAAAGCCGGTGCCGGTGCGCTGTCCGGAGTGTAAGTCCGACAAGTTCCGCCACGGCGGTGCCGGTACGGAAAAAATTGAAGAGGTGATGACGAAGCTTTTCCCGAAGGCGCGGATCGAGCGAATGGATTCCGACACGATGCGGCGGAAGAACGCCCACCGCGATGTGCTGACGAAATTCCGCACCGGGAAAATTGATATTCTGATCGGCACGCAGATGATCGCCAAGGGGCTG
>CAZSSI010000231.1:0-2156 GCA_964609345.1 uncultured Verrucomicrobiota bacterium
TTTTGGTCGTTATGGTTGATCATCGGCGAAAGCGTCTCCGCCGTAATGACGATGATTTTTTTTGTTGGGTCGTCGCGCAGAATATCGCAGGCGTTCTGCAGGGCGTACATGTAGCCGGAGCAGGCGGCGCTGATATCGTGCGCCTGCATTTGGACTTCGCCTTTTTCAGGGCTCAGTTCTTTGAGGACTCGGCAGGCCAGCGACGGCGTCATCGCCAGCGGCGTACCGGTCGAACAGACGATGGCGTCAATGTCGGCCAGCGTTAGTTTTTCCGTTTCAAGCAGGTCGCGTACGGCTTTGACGGCCAGCGTTTCGACGTTTTCGTCGCCGGTGATCCAATAACGGTTTTCGCAGCCGGTACGCGAACGGATCGCTTCGGAATCCCATTCGCCATGTCCCTGAAGAAGCTCTTCGTTGGTGATGTGGCGCGAGCCGAGCACCGTGGCGATAGAAGAAATGATGGCAGGCTTGTATTCAGCCGCAGTCTGTTTTTCGAGAACGGCCGCCGCCCGTTTTTCGAGAATCGGTGTACCGGGATCATCTTTGGTGACCGGCTTTTTGATCAGACTGACTTCTTTGGTGACGATACGGGCGAGCGGCGTGCCGACATCGACGGAATCGCCTTCGGCGAGGAACAGTTCTTCAACGACTCCGCTGACCGGCGAGGAAATTTCCATTGTTGCTTTGTCGGCTTCGACGGAGGCGAGTAATTCGCCGGCCTCAACCGATTGCCCGGCTTTAACGTGCAGTTCGACCACTTTAACGGTTTTGTCTGAAGGGCTGGAGCCGATGGCATTGACGGTGACGGAGCCTTCGGCTTCTTCGACCGGCTTCTGCCACGTCAGCGAATAGCCGAGCAGCTCAGCGGCTTTGCCGAGCACGGTACGGAAAGACGGAAGAACTTCGATCTGCGTTTCGAAAAGGTACGGAATATAAGTATCGTGCCGGGCTACACGCGCCATTTGCACCGGTACGTTCGCTTTTTCGGCGACCGTCGCCAGCACTTCGCCGCCGAACCCGCAGGTATGATTGTCTTCGTGGACGACGAGCAGTCTGCCGGTTTTCTGCGCAGAGGCAATGACGGCGTCCTGGTCCCATGGAACCAGTGAGCGCAGATCGATCACTTCAACGGAGGCGCCAGCAGACTGCAGCGCTTCGGCGGTTTTTTCGCAGAGCGGCACGGTACTGCCCCAGCTGACAATCGTGAGGTCGCGGCCCGGACGGGTGATTCGCGCCTTACCGATTGGTACGAACTGTTTTGCCGCATCGGCGGCGGCGGTGACCGAGCGGTCGTTGATCAGATTTTTCGGGAAAAGAAATACAGTCGGACGTCCGGATTCAAACGCGGCGTTGAGCAGGCCGGCGGCATCCGGCGCGGTGGACGGCATAAAAACGTCGAGGCCGGGAATGTGCGCGAAGGTGGCGTCAAAAGTTTGGGCATGAAACGGGCCGAGGCCGGGGCGGTAGGCGCCGCAAATCGCCATTAGAATGACCGGGCATTCCCACTGTCCGTTGGTACGCCACCAGATAGAGCCGAGTTCAGCGGCGATCTGGTTGAAGGCGGGCAGCATGAAGTCGGCGAACTGAATGCAGGCGACCGGTTTTTTACCGACCATCGCCTGACCGATCGCTGCGCCGACGATGGTGGATTCGCTGAGCGGCGCGTTGATGACGCGTCCGGGGAACGCGGTGCTCAGTCCGCGCGTCAGGCCGAAGACATCGCCTTTCGGGTCTTCGATATCTTCGCCGTAAAGATAAACATCGGCATCGGTGCCGAGGCGGTTGCGGAGTACGGCGCGCATCGCTTCGAGCATGGTGAGCGCGTCGCCGCCGGTGCGGACCTCGCTCTTCGCATCGGTGAGTTTTTCCGGCAGCGGCTTTTTGGCGCTGAGTTCCGTCTTGGCGTTTTTCGCTCGACGGGCATCATCGAAAGCGGTGCTGAGTTCCTGATTCACTTCATGCTCGATAGCTTTGAGCTGGGTTTCGGGAATACCGGCGGCAATCAGCTTTTCGGCCAGAATCAGAATCGGGTCGGACTTTTCGCGCATTTCGCGGATGTCGTCGGCGGAACGGTAAAGCGTATGGTCGTCGGCGTTGGTGTGGCTGGTCAGCCGCTCGACATCCAGAACGACGAGTTGCGGGCCGCGGGTTTTCCG
>CAZSSI010000232.1:0-2153 GCA_964609345.1 uncultured Verrucomicrobiota bacterium
GGAGGAATGGAGGGCCACGTCGTGACCCTCTGCGATGAGCTTTCCAAGGAACATCAGGTTTCGGTTCTGGTTCCGCCATGGTTTACTGAAAAGTTTTCCAGCCGGGTACGCGTCGTTCCGATGCGAGGACTGCTTGGCAATCGGTTCAACCCGATCGTCCGTTTTTTCCTGTGGCGACAGTTGAATCGGTTAAATCCAGACATTGTTCACGCCCACGGCGGAAAAGCCGCCCGCATGATTGTAACGCCATTTTTTTTCGCCCGCTTCAAGCGGGTAGCGACCGTACACGGCGTCAAAAACCGTTTTCTATTTTTGAGATGTTTTGACCGGATTATCTCAGTCAGCAGTGTCGTTGCAGAACAACTCGGTAAAATTCCGACCGATATCATTCTGAACGGAGTGGCCAACGCCGGAAACTTCCCGACCGGAAGCACCGCACCTCACTCACCCAAACGGGTCATTGCCGTCGGACGGCTGGCTCCGGTCAAAGGATTTGATGTCCTGCTGAATGCGTGGGTGGATGTTAAAGACGCTCATTTGACTTTGGTCGGTGACGGGCCTGAACGGCAGTCTCTCGAAAAACTGGCAGAAAAACTGAACATCAATGACCGGATAAACTTTCTGGGAACACGCTCCGACGTTCCGGTGCTGCTGGCCGACTCCGACCTGATGGTCATTTCGTCGCGCCGGGAAGGAATGCCGCTGGTTTTTGCTGAAGCGCTCCATACCCGGCGCCAAGTGGTCTCCACCGCCGTCGGTGGAATGCGCGACATGCTTCCGCCGGAATTTCTTGTCCCGCCGGAAAATCCGGCGGCGCTGGCTTCGGCAATCAATCGCGCCTTGGAAAACTGGGATGCCGGAAGCACTCAATTTGAGCCGCTGTGGAAAATGGCAAAAACTGAACTGACCGTTGAGGCGATGACAGCCAAAACCGTCGCGGTCTATAAGCGTGTTTTGGGAGCCGCATGAAAATCCTCCACGCCGCCAGCTACAGCTTCACGCGCAACGGCAGTGAATATTTCAACTGCGAATATAAATTCCATAACGGCTTCGCCCAAGCCGGGCATTACGTCTATCCCTTTTCAATCAACGACTGTGCGCGATCATCCAATCTGTTCCGCACAAAAGTCCTCGGAAAAGCGGCGGCTAATCGCGGTTTGATCGAGTGCTGCCGAAACATTGAACCTGACTTTCTGGTGCTGGGACACGCGCAGTACATCACACCGGAAACTCTGAAAACACTGAGGGCAACACACCCGGCGATGAAAATCGCCTGCTGGTATGTTGACCCGATCTATCCACCCCACCCGTTCGAACACCTGCTTGAAAAAATTCCTTATCTGGATGCGCTGTTCATCACCACCGCAGGCGAGCTGCTCATCCCATTTAAAAATTCGGGATGTCGGGTCGCTTTCATTCCGAATCCAGCAGATATCAATATTGAGTGCTGGAAAGTGAACGAACAAACGGAAACCCAATACGACTTCGTTTACATCGGCTCCGACAAAAACCGTCCGGAACGTCAGGCGTTTCTCGCCGAACTGGAAAACTTGACCGGTGGCCTGCGTACCGGTTTCGCAGCCTGCCTTGGCCGTCCGCCGGTCTGGGGCGCACAGAAAGATGCCATGCTGAAAGGCGCACTGACCGCGCTGAACCTTTCCGACCGAAACGATGTTTTTCTCTATAGTTCCGACAGGATCGTTCAACTGGCAGGCAACGGGATATGCACTTTCAGCGCCGCCGCATCCGGACTGGATGCACTGTACGAATCCGGCAAAGAAATGGTGTTCTTCGATAACGTCAAAGACCTCACCGAAAAAATCCGGCACTACGCCGCACATCCTGACGAAGCCCGCGCGATTGGCCTCGCCGGCCGCATCAAAACCCACGCGGCATACTCCGGTCTGGCGGTCGCGGACTTCATGTGCGCCTTCACCTTTGACGAACCCCGCTGGAAAAAATTCGCTTGGGCGAAATTCTGCAACTTAATTCCAACTACAAGGTTAATATGATGAACACGATTCCGCCATTGCACATTTATTTCTGCTGTAACAACGCATTGTATGCCAAGCATTAACCAGGGATTTTGTCAGTGTTTTCGTAACAGAATCCAAACCGGTATTTGCCGAGCACATCACGCTTCCGGACAACAC
>CAZSSI010000233.1:0-2151 GCA_964609345.1 uncultured Verrucomicrobiota bacterium
ATTTGTGTACCCAAGAGTTCAAAAAGTTGACCGGTTTCCGTTTTCATAGCGTTTTTTGAAAAGGTGTAGCCGCTATCGTAGACGATGGCTTCCAGCCTCGTTGGTGAATCTATGCGCTTTGCCCATTCAAACGAGGCTGGAAGCCTCGTCTACGCCGAACTAACAAAATTTGTGCGGCAATAGTTCTTCTGAATTCGTTCTAACGGCTTCCAACGTCGGGAATTTATTCGGCCTTCATTTCGTCAGACACTGCAACCGGAACGGCGTTGGTCGCTTCCTCGACGGTCGCTTTATCCTTTTTGCCTTTTTTCTTTTTCCAGTCGTCTTTGGCAGGTTCGTCGTTACGAAGCGTACTTTGCGACCAGCCGCGCGGCCAAACAACAGTTTTCATATTTGAATTCAAATGAATCCGTTCAGTTATCGCTTTGGCTTGTTCTGGTGTCGTCAATACGTAAGGAGTTATCAACACAATCAACTCGGAACGGGCTCCAATGGATTCTCTTTGGCTGAAGAGCCGTCCGATCAGAGGAATGTCGCTTAGCAACGGAATGCCGGTGGTCTTTTTACTGTCACGGGTTTTCACCAGCCCGCCAAGCACAACGGTTGATCGGTCGTCCACCGCGATGGTTGCATTCATCTTACGGGTACTTAACTTTGGGCCTAAATCCTTAGTGCCATCTTCCAGAACCTGTGTTTCCGAATATTCGATATCCATCAGCACGAAATTCTGCGGATTGATATGCGGCGTGATAGCTAAATCCAACGTTGCATCTTTGTATTGAGTTCCGCTCTGCGTGGGCGCACCAATACTGCTGTTATAAGTAGTCTGTGAGATCGGAACCTGTTCTCCGGATGAGATTTTTGCTTCTTTATTATCGGTCGTCAAAACAACCGGTGCGGAGAGAATTTTAGCATCGCTGGAACCTTTTGTAAGCTTGACCACGGCCTGCGCGCTGATTTTCGGAATAGTCATAGACCCACCGAAAATATCTGCAGCCAGATTGCTATTGGTTTCAGTGCCTAACACGTTAGGCACTCCCCAGCCAGCACCGAAAGTGGCATTGCTCGTACTATTATTCATGCTCGAATAAAGCCATTGAACACCGGACGAGAAACTATCGCCAAGACTGACATCAATAATGACGGTTTCCAGAAGCACTTGCGCAAGCATAACGTCGAGGCCAGTAATGACTTCTTTAATGGCGACGATGTCGGACTTGCGGCCCATCAGGATCAGAGCGTTGGAGCGTTCGTCGGAAAGGATTTTTGTGTCGGCGGATAGGCGACCAATAGCATTTTTGGTGTCGGCGCTGATTGCGGCGGCTGTAGCAGGTAACGCACGCTGGATGACTTCGTCAACGGTTTTACTACCTTCCGCTTTTCCAGTGTCACCGCCCGGAGCTTTAGTTTTTTCGCTGGCTTTGGCCGCACCGACAAAATCGTTCAGGATGCCGGAAATTTCTTTGGCCTTGGCATATTCGAGTTTAACAACTTCGACGATTACAGCCGGATCAACCGGCACATCTAGAACTTTGACAATGTTGTCGAAAAAGCTGAAGTTGGCGGCTTTGGAAAAGATGATGAGGATGTTGGTGCGGTCGTCGGAAACGATTTTAACTTCGCCCTGAATCATTTCGGTTTGCTGTTCCGGCGCGGTTTCGGGCAATGCGGTATCAACTTTCGGTGCGCGGATCACGCCGGGAATGGTGCGCACGTCGCCGACAACGGTCTGCTCGCCTTTTTTGGTTTTAGCGGCTTCGACCAGTTCTTTCAGTTTTCCGGCGATGGTAGCGGCTTCGGCATATTTGAGCTGGTAGATGCGCGGTTCAATTTTTTCGGCGGGCTGGTCTACCATGCCGACGAGTTCGACGATGCGGGCGATGTTGGCGGAGGTGTCGGTGACCAGCACGCTGTTGATACGGTCCATCTGGATGATTTTTCCGTACCCGTGAACGAGGTGCTGAATGAGCGGCTGTACATCGGCAAAAACGACAAAGCGCAACGGAATCACTTGTGTAATCAGCACATCGGCTTCGGTGTATTTTTTATCGGCGTCAAACGGTCTGATTTCCATCCCTTCCTGCCGGGCGTTGGCGATCGGAACAACCTTCAGAAATTTGTCGCCCATCGGAACGAGGGCGACGCCGTTCA
>CAZSSI010000234.1:0-2150 GCA_964609345.1 uncultured Verrucomicrobiota bacterium
TCGGCGGCAACGTCGTCCGCGCCGCGCGGCTGATGCACG
Source organism: uncultured Verrucomicrobiota bacterium (assembly GCA_964609345.1). Classification (GTDB taxonomy): domain Bacteria; phylum Verrucomicrobiota; class Kiritimatiellia; order Kiritimatiellales; family Tichowtungiaceae; genus Tichowtungia. The sequence continues at coordinate 40 of CAZSSI010000234.1, forward strand.
GCAAAACCTCGCCGATACTGCATAATGGCGAAAGCGTCTTCAAAGGATTGCCCAGCCCGTTCAACGCCACGCGCTACCACTCACTTTTGGTCGAACGAGAAAGTCTGCCGTCTTGTCTGAAAATCACGGCGGAAACCGCCGAAGGCGAAATCATGGGGCTCATGCACACCAAGCTTCCGGTGCACGGCGTACAGTTCCATCCGGAATCCATCCTCACCGAGCACGGCAAACAGCTCCTCCAGAACTTTCTGGATTTGTAAAAAGCTCGTAGTTCCGGCTTAAGCCGGTACTCCAAACACTTCAATATTCCATTTCTCCATCGTTCCGGTATCTTCGCCACATGTTTTTCGACACACATGTACATTTTGACGATTTCGTTAAAGACGGCTCGCTGGAAGCCGTGCTGGAGCGGGCGGAAGTCGCTGGCGTTTTGCAAATGATCGCTGTCGGCGGATCGCCGGAAGCCAATGAGCTGGCACAAACGCTGGCCGAAGCGCACCCGAAACGGATTTATGCCGCCGCCGGTTATGATCGTCATCTTGCCGGAGCGCCGGTGGATATCACCACGTTGCGCGAATTAGCCGCGAAGCCTTTAACCGTCGCCATCGGCGAGACGGGCCTCGATTATTTTTACGAGCCGGAAAAGGCGAAGGAGCAACAGCGGTTGTTTTCCCAATGTCTGGAAGTTGCCGCGTGTTTCCGTAAGCCGGTGATTGTTCATACGCGCGATGCCGACGACGATACACTCGGCATGCTCACTGATTTTTCCAAACATTGGAAAGGCGATCCGGCGCGTCTCGGCGTGATTCATTGTTTCACCCGCGACCGGAAGATGGCGAAGGCGCTGCTCGACCTTGGTTTTTACATCAGCTTCAGCGGCATCGTCACCTTTGCCAATGCCGATCCGTTGCGCGAAGTGGCGAAGTTTATTCCGGACGACCGGCTGCTGATTGAAACGGATGCGCCCTATCTCGCGCCGGTTCCGCATCGCGGTAAGCGCTGCGAGCCGGCTTTTGTGGCGGAAACCGCCAAACGGCTTGCTGAACTGCGCGGCTGTACGGTAGAGTCGCTGGCGAAAACGACCGCACAGAATGCGGTTTGTCTATTCAGACTGGAAGAGGAGAAAAGCGCATGAAGAAAATACTCTTTGCATTCATTGTCCTGACGGTTTCTGCCTACGCACAGGAAGTTGTAAAAATAAAAGTGACCGGCGATCGCGTCAGTCTGCGCGCCGTGCCGGATACCAATGCCGTTTTGCTTGGCCGCACCATGCTGGGCGACGAACTGCTTCTGAGAGACAACAACAATCCGGAATGGGTCGGTGTTTTGCCGCCCGAAACGATAGACCTTTGGGTGAGCAGCGAGTTCGTCAGTAATAAAACCGTGCGGACAGAACTGCTCAATATTCGCTCCGGCCCGAGTTTGAGCCATAGCGTCGTCGGCACGGCGAGCAGCGGAACCGTTTTGAATGTTCGCGGAGAAATCGCTCAGTGGTTGAAGATTGCGCCAACTTCCAACACGACGGTTTGGATCAGTCGTAAATATGCTGATGCCCCCGGAGTGGTGGTGCTTGAACCGGTTGCGGCTCCGATGCTAACACAGGAGACTCAGACGGTCGTGCAGGCTGTCGCTGGTACCGCCGTTCAGGAAGTCATGACATCCATTTCAGCTTCTCCGGAAAAGAAACTCGTCGAAGATTCCTCCAAGCCGCAGGGTGTCGAAGGAATGTATTACGGTGTATTGCGGCCGTTCGACGGTACGCTTTATCAGCTGGTGGACGACCATTTCACCGACATCACCGTTTGTTATGTGCGCGGGAATGAAGCTCAAATGAAAACGTTTACCGGTATGAGACTTCAGATTGTTGGCAAGGTTTATTGGATCAAAGGGATGGACTTGCCGGTGATTATTAAGCCCTCGCGAATTAAACTTTTTCCGACGGAAAAGAAAAAATAGAAATATTGTTCATCCGCGATCATCTGCCGTTGCCTGCGGCTATGGCGCGACAAATGAAATGCGGCAGACTCGGAGTTTGACAGGGTCACGAAATGTATTTCTCCATTTGTAGCCGAGGGCCTCGACCTCGGTTTCATAGATAATGAACATGTCCT
>CAZSSI010000235.1:0-2149 GCA_964609345.1 uncultured Verrucomicrobiota bacterium
TCGTGAATGATCACGCCGCGATCCATCGGAGCAATGTCGTCTTCGTGTGTGAGGTCGGGCCGAATGCTCAGAACTTTTTCGAGAAAGAAAACAAATCGGTTGCGCGCCAGCGATTCCAGCGCCGTCGCGCTGAACTCCGAATGGGTGGTGAGCCATTTTTGGAGAGCGGGTGATGGGTTATTGGATTGCTGGATTGTTGGAGATGGAGAAAGCTTCGCTCTGGTCTGCCGGACTTCGTCTTCGGCGCGGCAGAGTTCTGGCGGCAGAATGGTATGGAACGATGCGCCGAGCGCCGGTTTTTCAATGCCGGTCAGTCCGCGCATTCGTTCGAAAAATTCGCCGGGCGCGCGCTCCTTGCCATCGGCGGCGGTGCGGGTGTAGGAAAGCGTCAGCCGGTCACGCGCCGCGCTCATGGCGGTCAGAAAAAGAATTTCTTCCTGAATCAGCGCCGCACCGGTCTCAGACAACGCCAGCCGCGGACAGAAAATTTTCCTTTCATTAAGAAATGCCCGTAGCGCTCTGCGTTCAGTATCGTTCAGCAGAGAATTGGCCTTTGGAATCTGCGGGAAAGTGCGGTCGTCCATGCTGGCAATGTAGACCGACTCAAACCGCAGGCCCGCCGCGTCCATCGGGTTGACGATCCAGACGCCGCTTTCGGTTCCGGTTTCATCTTTGAGCGTGACGTTATCGAGTAGTTCTTCGAACAGAGAAACCATTCGCTCTATCGGCAGTGGCGGAAGGGTCGCTTCGCTCAGTTCTGCGATCAGGTTGTGAACCTCTTCCGGCAGTTCGAGCCCGTACTGTTGAATAATAAATTGAATTCGTTCCGAAAATCCTGCGGGTCGGAAAAATCCGGCGAGTTCCTTCGGCAGGCGGCGCAGGCGCGGCGGTTCTTTCAGGCGGATTTCCTGCACGAGCGTCTGGCGGGCTTCGGCGTCGAGACCGGGCCACTGAATGCCGGGCATCTGAAGCAGGTCGCAAAGCCGGTCGCGCGAAAAGTTCTGCGGGAACGCCAGCAGGGCCAGCAGTGCTTTGACCGGCGGATGCGCGGCGGCGGGTGTTCCTCGCCGGAAGTGGTACGGGATACCGAAGCGCTGAAAGACGTCGGGAATGATGTCGGTGTGCGGACTCAGGTCACGCACGATCAGCGCGATTTCATCCGGCGCGGTGCCGGTTTCAATTTCTCTGGCAATGCGCCGCGCGACGTCTTCGATTTCTCCGTAGGGATGCGCGGAAACGAAAAATGAAACCCGTTCGCGCGATTCCGATTCGAGAATATTGCTGTCGTCGGCTTCGAATGCGTCGGCGAAATCCTCCAGCCACGGTTTCCACTCTTCTTCGGCACCGCGCATCAGTTCGCTGCGCACGGCGGCGCAGAGCCGGTCTTCGGCGGCTTCGGCGTGTGCGCCGGGAAGGACGGAAAAAATGAGGATTTTCGATTGAGGATTTTCGATTGAGGATTGGGAGTTATTTATTTCCGAGTGATTTCGGTCATTCAATCGGCAATCGGCAATCGGCAATCTTCGATCTTTAAGCGCGGCGGCGAAGCGTTCCTCGAACGGATTGAACCAGCGCACGGCGCGGAAATGAATTTCTCCGGCCAGCTCGTGCGGCAGTTCGCCGGATTCAATCAGCCGGAGCAGGGCCGTGTTGACCGTAAAGCGGTCGGCGACATCCATTTTGGTGCACAGTGTCCGCCATATTTTCAAAAGCTGGCCGACGCCGTGCAGTTTGTGGTCCGGCATGTGAGCCAGTAGCCATTCGGTAATGGCAGGTTCGTTTTCGGCGAAAACGGCGAAGGTCTCGATCGTCTGCTTGAGCAACTCAGTCCGCGCGGCGAGAGAAAGGCGATCCAGAGGCTGGCCGGTCGCGAAAGCGACATTTCCGGCGGCCTCTTCGAGAAGCAGGCGAGTTTTGGTCGGACTGGGCGTACGGCCTTTCAGCAGTCCGGTGCGGCGGGCGGCCCGTTCACACAGAGCGAGGAGTTTTTTCTGGGTGAAAAGCCGGGATGTATCGAGGACTCCAGTCTCCAGTACGCGGCGGAATTCATACCGGCGTTTCGCCAGTTCGGTCGGAAAAACCATCAATGCCTCACCGCTCATCTTCATGGTTGATGAAACTAGCAGAGAGCGGTAGGGTTTGCCACCGT
>CAZSSI010000236.1:0-2141 GCA_964609345.1 uncultured Verrucomicrobiota bacterium
GTGCGCCTAGTTTTCCGGTGAGCGTACCTAGTTCGTCGGTGGTGGCGTCGACGATTAGGGTGATGGCGGAGCAAGAACGTTTCTCGTAGGGAACGCCCATGCGTGCGACGATGATGTTACCGTAATGCCCGAGCAGTTCGTTGACCGCTGTCGCGTTAACTTCGCGATCCTCAATAATGATTCCAATAAACCCTAATCTCTTTTGCATAATCATTTCTCCCAAAAAAAAGTGCTCCGCCGCATTTCTGCGGCGGAGCATGGAGACGGTAGGCAGCTATGCAAACCGTTATCCTAAATTGTCCATTCGCCTTGGGTCAGGGAATCCCCCTTGCCGCAGAAAACTCAAATAAGATACACCGGTTTCTACTTTTTGTATACTTTTCGTTCTTGGTATTCGGTGTGTAAAAGCTCGTGAGCCTTGTGCCCCAACGGTTTACCAAGAAAATCTTCATAGATTTTAGTGATCATCGGGTTGTGGTGGGAGCACCGGCGGACCGATTTTTCGTCGTCTGAGTAGAGTCCGGCAGTCCGTTTGGCCCGAATTTCGTCGGTTGCGCCGTGTGGCTGTCCGCCACCGCCGATACAACCGCCGCGGCAGGCCATCACTTCGATGAAGTGGAAGGGCAGTTCTTCGCCTTTAGCTTTGGCTTCGCGCACCTGATTGAGTACCGCTTCGACGTTGCCCATTTGGTGGGCGACCGCGACGCGAATTTTGGTGCCTTTAATGTCGATCTCGGCGGCTTTAACGCCTTGCATACCACGGACATCCATAAAGTTTACGTCTTTCAGGTCTTCCTTGGTGATGAGGTAGTAAGCGGAGCGAAGCGCTGCTTCCATTACACCGCCAGTGACACCAAATATGGTTCCGGCACCGGTGTATTCGGCGAGGATGCTGTCCGGCTGTTCTTCCGGTAGATTTTTGAAGTCGATTCCGGCCTGTTTGATCATGCGTGCCAATTCGCGGGTGGTGATGGCAACATCCACATCCTGAAAACCGGATGCGCCCATGCTTTCGCAACGTCCAACCTCGAATTTCTTTGCGGTGCAAGGCATTACAGAAACAACATACATGTCTTTCGGCGCTATCCCTACTTTTTCGGCGTAATAGGTTTTGGCCATGGCTCCGAGCATCTGTTGCGGTGATTTAGCCGAGGAAAAGTTCGGGATGAAGTCAGGTGCGAATTTTTCCATGTAGTCGGTCCATGCCGGGCAGCAGGAGGTGATTTGTGGAAGAACGCCGCCTTCGGTAACCCGTTTCACAAACTCTGAACCTTCTTCAATAATGGTCAGATCGGCGGTGAAGTTGGTATCAAAAACGGCATTGAAGCCAAGGCGACGTAATGCAGCGTAAAGCTGTCCAGTGAGCAACGCACCGGGTTCGTAGCCAAAAGCTTCGCCGATGGCGACGCGTACAGCCGGAGCAATTTGGACCACGCAATGTTTTTTATCTTCCCCGATGGCGTTCCAAACTTCGCGGGTCTGGTCTTTTTCGTAGATAGCACCGACGGGGCAGTGCGCCGAGCATTGTCCGCATTTGATACAGGGACTTTCGTCGAGTGTCACGTCCGCCGCTGGAGCAATTCGTGTTTTTTCGCCGCGTCCGATGAATTCGAGCGCCCAGACTCCCTGCATATTTTGACAGACCTTAGCACAACGTCCGCAGGCGATACATTTTTCGGGGTTAAGCACGATAGAGGTGGTTGAGTTATCAACCGGCAGATCGCGCAACCGCTGTTCGTACGGTACTTCGCGGATGCCGAACTCTTCTGCCAGGGTCTGTAGTTCGCAGTTGCGGCTACGGCTACACTGGAGGCAGTCGTTGGGGTGGGTGGAGAGAATCAGTTCGAGCACTGTGCGGCGTACGCCGACAATTTCCGGGTCGTGGGTGATCACTTTCATGCCGGGGCCGGCGGCGGTGGCGCAGGCGCGCAACATTTTCGGCGAGCCTTCGACTTTGACGACGCAGATCCCGCAGGCCGCCCACGGTTCAAGATCATGGTGATAGCAGAGCGTCGGTATTTTTACACCGACTTGTTGGGCCGCGTCGATTAGTGAGGTGCCCGGCTTTACCGATACCGGGATTCCGTTGATTTCGAGTTCAATCATATTCATGGGTTTCTCCAAAATTAACCTTTTTTGAC
>CAZSSI010000237.1:0-2138 GCA_964609345.1 uncultured Verrucomicrobiota bacterium
AGTTCCCAGCCACGGGCGATGCGGTAGCCGGGAAGCCAGACAATTTCTCCGCCGCATTCAACCACCGGCCAGCTTTCACGCTGCGCCTTAGGGATTTTCAGGTCGGTGAAAATATCCTGAAGCTTTTTTGAGCCTTCCATGCCGTAGGGCTCCATGCGGTCGCCAGGTTGCGCGACACGGACGGTCACCTCCCTGCCCGCGACTTTGGCGAGCGAGACAGAGGCACACCACGGTCCGCGCAAAATCCCGACGCCTTCCTCGATTCGAATATTCTCTTTGGTAGGGACGGATCTCCGAGCCGTCCGCGGCGCGCTAGGGACAGCGCGCCCTACCTTTTCAGATCGCAACGTCCCGTATTCGTTGACGATGCGAAGGCCTTCGATATCCAGGCACTTGGTGCCGTTTTTTTCACTAGAGAACTCAATCACTTTTTCGATCGTATCAAAAGTCGGCGTCACGCCGTGCCCGATCAGCCAGTCGCGGATTTCGCGGCGGCAAGCGGCCTTTTCGGGACAGGCTTCTTCATCGCGCAGAATATCCATGGTGCGCAAAAGATTTTCTGCGGCGCGGTCATTGAGATTTCCAAACATTGGAAGAAGCTGACGGCGGACAAAATTGCGCGAGATGGTTTCGTCGGTGTTGGTGGCATCTTCGCGCCATTCGATTTTTTCTTTTTCCAACCATTGGGTAATTTCCGCCCGCCGGATTCCAAGCATTGGACGTACGAGTGTCAAACCTTCCAACGTTTGGAAGCTTTTCATTCCGCTGAGTCCGCCGGGGCCGGTGCCGCGCGCCGCACGCAGGAAAAAAGTTTCGAGCTGGTCGTCGGCGTGGTGAGCAAGACAGATGACAGACGACGGAGGACAGAGGACAGACTTAAAGAAGTCGTGGCGTGCTTCGCGGGCGGCCATTTCGAGCGAGATGCCTTTTTCTTTGGCAAGCGCCGGAACGTCGGTTTTCGCGGCGACACACTGAGTCCCCAGTTTTTTGCAGAGATCTTTGACGAACGCTTCGTCGCCATCTGCCTCTGCTCCGCGAATGCAGTGGTTCAGGTGCGCAGCGATTAGCGAATAACCCAACCGGTGCAGAATGTGAAGTAGCGCGACGGAGTCGGCTCCGCCGGAGACGCCGACGACAATGTACGCACCTTCTGGAATAAGGTTTTCCCGTTCAATCGTCGCTTTAACTTTTTCGATCAGGTTCACGGCCGCTAATTAACGCCAATGGACGCAAATAGACAAGCGCGCAACGCTTTGGAGCGGACGCAAGCGACTCGTCCGCCGTAGCCTTGGCGAAGGAGGAAGCGCGAGGCCGCTTTAAAGCTCCGTCGCACTTCGTTTGCCGGAGCACTCCAAAAGGGTTTACCCGAGCTTGGCGAGGCCGCCCATATAAGAACGGAGCGCTTCAGGAATGGTTACGGTGCCGTCGGCGTTCTGGTTGTTTTCGATGAGGGCGACGACGAGGCGCGGCAAAGCGACACCGGAGCCGTTGAGCGTATGCAAGAACTGCGGTTTGCCGTTTCCGTCGCGGCAACGGATGCGGGCGCGGCGAGCCTGATAGTCCCAGAAATTACTGACCGACGAAACTTCGAGCCATTTCTGTACGCCGGGGGCCCAGAGTTCGATGTCATAGCACTTGGCGGCGCTAAAACCGATGTCGGCGGTGCAGAGTTCAATGACGCGGTAGTGCAGTCCGAGTTTCTGCAAGACAGCTTCGGCTTCGCGGACGAGAATCTCGTGCTGTTTTTCGGAATCTTCCGGCTTCACGAAGTTAACCATTTCGACTTTGTCGAACTGATGCAGACGGAGCAGTCCGCGAGTATCGCGACCGGCGGCGCCGGCTTCGCGGCGGAAGCACGGCGTGTAGGCGGTGAGCTTGAGCGGTTTTTCGACGTCGATGATTTCGTCGGCGTAGAGATTAGTGACGGGCACTTCGGCCGTCGGCACAGGGTAGAGTTCATCGGTGCTGATGTAATACATATCTTCGGAAAATTTCGGGAGCTGGCCGGTGCCGGTCATGGCGGCGGCGTTGCAGACGAACGGCGGCTCGACTTCGGTGTAGCCGTGCTGTTCGGTGTGCATGTCGAGCATGAACTGAATGAGTGAACGCTGAAGTTTGGCTCCCTGCCCGGTGTAGAC
>CAZSSI010000238.1:0-2133 GCA_964609345.1 uncultured Verrucomicrobiota bacterium
CTCGTCACCCGCTGGTGCAGCGGCGAAGGCACGTTCACTCAGCGGTCGAGAATCGTGCATCCTGACCAGAAAAAGATGTTAGCCGAAGGTCAGGACGTGCAGGTGAACCTGCCTTCGCCGGAAGCCGCCGCCACCAGCATCGAAGTTTTTATGAACGTCACCTTCCCTGAAGCCGGAACTTACTGGGTTGAAATCCTGCTCGATGGCGATCTAAAAATCCGCTACCCGTTGCGGGTCAACCGGATCGAACGCAGACCGGATGCCACATAAATCCGCGCGCAAAAGATCCGCCATAAGGTGTTGACAGCCCCCGCCTTCTGGCCTACTTTCTCCCGTCTTTGACTCAAAAAGGAATTTCTTATGGAAGCATATGCAGTGATAGAAACCGGCGGAAAACAATACCGCGTGGAAAAAGATACCGTGCTGAGCGTCGAACTGCTGGACGCCGCTGAAGCTGGTAAAACCGTTGAATTTGATCAGGTTCTGGCCGTCTCCAACGGCAGTGAACTCACCGTCGGCGCGCCCGTTGTGGCTGGTGCCAAAGTGACCGCCACCGTGGTCGAAAACTACCGCGCCGACAAAGTGGTGGCGTTCAAAAAGAAACGCCGTCAGGGCTACCGCAGAAAAATCGGTCATCGTCAGGGCCTGACCAAAATCAAAATCGAATCGATCAACGCTTAATTTTTGAAGGAGCAGAACCATGGCACATAAAAAGGGACAAGGGGCTTCCACAAACGGTCGTGACAGTCAGCCGAAACGCCGCGGAGTAAAACGCTTTGGCGGACAAGAAGTGACGGCGGGCAGCATTATCGTTCGTCAGGTCGGCAATAAATTCGTCGCCGGATCCAACGTTGGTCAAGGCCGCGATTTTACGCTTTTCGCGCTCAAGCACGGTATCGTCGAGTTCGACAAAGCCGGTCGCCGCGTCAACATTCGCGAAATGCAGACCGCGTAACCAGCTTCCAAACGTCTGTAAAAAGAAAAGGCGGGCTTTCAGGGCTCGCCTGCTTCATTTAAGGTATCCGCTGTGATTGTATTTAAAGACCGCGTCAAAATCTTCGTCAAAGCCGGCAACGGCGGGAACGGAATCTCCTCCTTCCGGCGCGAAAAATTCGCGCCGCGCGGCGGCCCCAACGGCGGCGACGGCGGCCACGGCGGCAGTGTCATCCTGCGCGGCGATACCAACGCCGACTCGCTCAACCACCTCTACCACCACCCCCACCAGAACGCTGAAAACGGCGGGCACGGTAAGGGTTGCGACTGCACCGGACACACCGGCGAAGACAATATTCTGATTGTTCCCTGCGGAACAGTTATTCTCGACGCGGACACTGAAGAATTCGTCGGTGAGATTCTCGAAGACGGCCAGGAGCTGATCATTGCCCGTGGCGGACGCGGCGGACTCGGCAACCCGCACTTTAAATCATCGGTTAATCAGGCTCCGACCAAATGCACCCCCGGAACTCCCGGCGAAGAGCGCGACTACCGGCTGGAACTTAAGTTAATGACCGACGTCGGACTGGTCGGCTATCCAAATGCTGGAAAATCCACTTTGATCACCGAGCTAACCAGCGCCCATCCCAAAGTCGCTTCATATCCTTTCACCACGCTCAACCCGATCGTCGGCACGCTGATCTACGAAAACTTTAATCAGATAAAAATCGCCGACATTCCCGGCCTGATCGAAGGTGCCAGCGAAGGCCTCGGCCTTGGCCACTATTTTCTGCGCCACATCGAACGATCCCGCTTCCTCATGTTTGTCATCGACATGGCCGCCGAAGACGGGCGCGATCCGGTTGAGGACTACCGCAGCCTGAGGCGCGAACTGAAAGCTTATAATCCGGATCTGGCCAACCGCCCTTCCCTTGTACTGGCCAACAAAATGGATATGCCGTCGGCGGGCGAAAATTTAAAAATCTTCAAGCGGAAAACCCGCCTGAAACCGCTCGAAATTTCTGCCGGACTCGGCGAAGGTCTCGAACAGATTAAAGAAATCCTTTACGAACAGTTCTTCGGCAAGTAAAAGGTATGATTCTTTCTTGTCGCATCGGAGTTCGTCGGCGGCGAACGAAGGAGGATTTGAGGGCGTTTAGCTCAGTTGGTTAGAGCGCTACCTTCACACGGTAGAAGTCA
>CAZSSI010000239.1:0-2113 GCA_964609345.1 uncultured Verrucomicrobiota bacterium
TCATCAGGTTGAGCATGAGGCAGGTATGGACAAAGACATCACCTTCGGGATGAAACTGCGGCGGCTGTTCCTGTCCGATCATTGGAAGAATTTCCGGCATGATGGTTTTCATCAGACCGAGATCGACCAGTTCCTTCAGCGCGTCGCCGGGCCGTAGGCTTTCGGTGAGCGTGCGTGAAAATTCGTTTTCGATCCGCTCGGCACTGATTTTGGCAATATCCGGCGCATGTTTCTGAATCGCGGTGCGGGTTGCCGGTTCAATTTCGAAACCGAGCGTGTATGCAAAGCGGACGGCGCGCAGCATCCGCAGGTGATCCTCGGCAAATCGCCGGTCGGGGTCGCCGATAGCACGAATGATTTTCTTTTTGAGATCAACCTGTCCGCCGACATAGTCGATGATTTTGTCTTCGACCGGATCGTAAAACATGCCGTTAACGGTGAAGTCGCGCCGTTTGGCGTCTTCTTCGGCGCCGCAGAATTCGATGGAATCAGGGCGGCGGCCGTCCTGATAGCCGCCGTCGGCACGGAACGTGGCAACTTCGGTTTCGGTTCCGTCTTCAACGACGACGATCACCCCGAAGGCTTTGCCGACGGCGACCGTTTTTGGAAAGAGGGCTTCGATCTGATCCGGCGTGGCGCTGGTGGCGATGTCATAGTCTTTGGCTTCGCGGCCCAGCAGTTTGTCGCGCACCGAGCCGCCCGCGAAGAAAGCGGTAAAACCCGCCGTGCGGATTTGCTTCAAGATTTTTAACGCGGTATGCTCACTGCTGTCCATAAGTGCGGTGAGTCTGGAGTGTACCTATGAAAAAGTTAATCCTTTTCTCTCTTCTTCTTGCGGCGGTGCTGAGCGTTAGGGCACAAACTCCGGTGACGCAGTCGTCGGACGCAACGTCCTGGCAGGCCGTTGTGGAGAACTTCACGGTAGTTCGCACCGGATCCGGATATATGAACGAAGGCGACTTCACGGAGTTTCTGGATCGCGCAGAAGGGATGCACAAAAAGCCCGGAATTTTTCAACGGTTCACGGCGCGGCCGATTACGTTTTATGAGCACTGGGGTTTGTGGCCGACATTGTTGCTGATTCTGTTCGGCGGGCTGGCGCTGAATTTGACGCCTTGCGTTCTGCCGATGATTCCGGTGAATCTGGCCATCATCGGTGCGGGTGCGCAGTCAGAGTCGCGACGGAAAGGCTTTGCGCTAGGTTCGGTTTATGGATTGGGAATCACGGTGGTTTATGGACTTCTCGGACTGGCGGTGGTGCTGGGCGGTGCCCGGTTTGGTGCGCTGAATTCCAGCCCGTGGTTCAACCTTGTTATTGCAGTGGTTTTTCTGATTCTGGCGCTGGCAATGTTTAATGTGTTCCACATTGATCTGGCAAAATTCCATCAGCATTTAAGCCGTCGGCAGGTCGAAGAAGAATATCTGGCCGCGTTCGGTATCGGCGGACTTTCCGCACTGCTGGCCGGTGCGTGCGTTGCGCCGGTCGTGATTGCGGTGTTGATTCTTTCCAGTAATTTGTACACCAACGGCATTCATGCCGGATTGGCTTTGCCGTTTGTGCTCGGTCTCGGTATGGCGCTGCCGTGGCCGTTTGCAGGCGCAGGGCTGTCATTCTTGCCGAAGCCGGGCGCATGGATGGAATGGGTAAAGCGCGGATTCGGCGTGCTGATTTTGCTACTGGCCGGTTACTACGGACTGCTGGGCGGACGCCTTCTGATGAGTCGGATGATGCCGGCCGGCGGAGAGGAACATCTGGTGGTTTGCGAAAACAAAGCAACCTGCTTCAAAGATGTTCTGTCGGAAGCCTTGGCGGCTAGGCAGCCGGTCTTTATCGACTTCTGGGCCGACTGGTGCAAGAACTGCAGTGCAATGGACAAAACCACATTTACCGATCCGAAAATCAAGGCCCGGCTGGAAAGATACAAGGTAATCAAGTTTGATGCCTCGAACTACGATAAATCACCAGCGAAAGAAATCCTCGATCACTTTAAGGTAATGGGTCTTCCGACGTATATCATCTTGGATCCGAAGCCTGAGTAAAAACCGGCGGTTTAGATCTCATACCAGTCGCGGATGACAACCGGTACTTATCTCAAATGGGATATTGGCAAAA
>CAZSSI010000240.1:0-2108 GCA_964609345.1 uncultured Verrucomicrobiota bacterium
GCGGACTCATGGGTGCGCTGGCCGAATCCGGCGGAACGGACGAAAAAGCAATCCGCCGCGCCATGCTCTACGGAAGTGTCACCGCCGCCTTTGGCGTCGAGGAATTTAGTCTCGAGCGTCTGGCGGCCCTTGACCGGAAGCAAATTGACCTCCGCGCACACCAGCTTAAGTCGATGTGTTGCATAGACTAAGGCGATATTCAGGTTCTCCGAACCCTTCCGGTTGTTTTTTATGCTCCAAAAGCTCCGCCGCATTTGACAGGCCATCGCCGTCTTGTTAAATTCCTGCCGTCTCGCTGGTTGCATTTGTACGAACCCGGAAGGAGCGTAAGATATGTCAGCATGGGCGATTGTTCTAGCATGCGGTAAGGATCAGGAAATCGGCGCGGGCATCGATGTGGCATTTCTCACACTCGGTTCCCGGCCCATCGTTGCGCGTTCCATTCAAACACTGGAACAGAATCCGCTCATTGAAGGGATCGTACTGGTCGTTCGCAAAGAGCGCGTGGACAGCGCGTTGCACACCGTTCGTTCCTTCGGATGCCGCAAGATTTCGGCTATTGTCGCTGGCGGGCCGGTTCGCCTGACCAACCTTAAAAACGCGCTGGAAAAAATTCCGGAAGAAGCAACCGCGGTATTGATTCACGAAGCCACCCGTCCGTTTGTAACCGACGAAGTCGTCGCCGAAACCATCAAAGCCGGCAAACGCTACGGCGCCGCCATCGCCGCCGTGAAGAGTCCCGAAGCGGTCAAGTTCGCCGAAAAAGGGCAGAAAGTCACCAAATCGGTCGATCGTAACAGCGTTTGGCTGGTGCAAAGCCCGCAGGTTTACAAAATCGACGTGTTCAGAAAAATGCTCAAAGGCGCTGGCAAGTTGATTGATGATGACTCCGAACTGCTGGCGAAAGGGAAACAGGAAATTCATCTGGTCGCTGGCTCGACTGGCAATATGAAAATCCGCACACCCGACGACCTCCAGGTCGCCTCCGCCATTCTCAGTGTCGCACGCCGAAACCCGTAACTTCCAAGGCAGGCAGGATGCCTGCGATACGTACCGCAACCGTCCCTGCCTGCCTTGAAACGGCTGCACTTTTTTGCAATCCGCGATAGAGCATTTTTAGAAGAACTGTAGTCGCTATCGTAGACGAGGCTTCCAGCCTCGTTCGGTGAAGCAACACGCTTTGCCTATGCAAACGAGGCTGGAAGCCTCGTCTACGCCGAATCACCAAAAAGTTGTATGGCTACAGTTCTTCTGAATTTGCTCTAATGCGCGACGGAAAATCCCTTGAATTCACCGGTTGCCGCCGACCGGCGTACCAGTTCGTTGGAGATATATTTTCCAAGGTTTGACCGGCGGATCGCCTGCAAAAGTTCCATCAGCGACTCTTCTTCGCCTTCCGCTACCAGCGACACACTTCCGTCGAACTCATTCTTCACCCATCCGGTCAGGTCTAAGTCCTGCGCCAGACTCACCGCCGTGTACCGGAACCCGACGCCCTGCACCCGGCCTTCATAGCGGACTGTGATTCGTTGCGGTTTCATGGAGTGGAAGGTGAGAATTTCTACTTTCCATGCGACACGTTTAAAAAACGGCCATCAGCGGCGCTAATTACGGCTTCGGCAGTGCCGCCGAGCCATCTTTTTTCAAGTGAGCCCGAGACGAACCAACAGTCGCCAACACGAATTGCCTGATAAGGGGCTTCTTTCTCTATTTCTTCTTTTCCGTAGATTGACATCCAAACTGCGACTGCCAGAGCGACCGCTGTTTCCTTGGTGCTCACAGCCTCCCTGAATTTCAGCTCATCATGATGCGTATTCTGTTTTACCTGTTCAATGTAGGTCTTTGCTTCCGCTTCAGTTGTTTCATAGTACTCCTTCTTATTTCCGTCAGCGAAGGAGGAGCCAGCCACAAAAATAATAATGAGAAGAAATCGGTATGTGTTCAAAATTCTTCACCTCATGTTATATAGATTTATCGGCATTAAATGCTTCGGGCTGGAGCAAGGTAACCGTTTTGTCAGACAGCGGGCGACTGGGGTGCGTCATCCGTTGGTAGTTCATTCGGGGCGCCCGCTTTGCGCTTCAGCTTTTCTTCCTTCTTCCGTTTTT
>CAZSSI010000241.1:0-2099 GCA_964609345.1 uncultured Verrucomicrobiota bacterium
TCATCGTCATTACGGCGGAGACGCTTTCGCCGATGATCAACCATAACGACCAAAAGACGCTCGCGCTTTTCGGCGACGCCGCAACCGCTTCACTGATTTCCTGTGAACCGCGCGGTGGCAACGTCAACGTTCTGGTCAACCGGCCCGTTCTTTCCGCCACCGGCGTGGATCAAAAAGTCCTCTATGTTCCGCACATGGGTAACGGTCAGGTCATTGAAATGGAAGGCCTCACTGTTTTCAAACTCGCCGTGCGCAAGATGATCGATATGCTGGCCGAAGCGTGCGACATGCGCGGCATTGCGGTGGAAACGCTTGATATGATCGTACCGCATCAGGCCAACGAGCGGATTATCGAAGCCATCCGCAAAACCATTCACTGTCCGCCGGAAAAAATGTTTAACCACATCCGCAAATATGCCAACACCTCATCGAACACCATTCCGTTCGCGATGGTTGAACTGATGCCACAAATGAAAAAAGGCTCGCTGGTCGGCCTGACCGCGTTCGGCGGCGGATTCACTTTCGGTGCCGCAGTCATTGAGAAGCAATAGCAGTTTAGCCCGCCTCTAAAAGGCTTTAGCGTTGACTCTGCACCCATTTTAAGTTTTGCTTCGAGCCGTCTAACCTAACGGGAGAAATTCATGAAAAAATTCATACGGTTTGCTCTTTTATCCACACTGCTCGCAACACTTTGCGGGTGTACCTCCGGAACGTACGAAGCTCGCCTGGATCCGCCGAAGGCCTTTAACACCCATTTCATGGATTACAAATCTATGCCGGGTCAAAAGGTAATGTTGATTGCCGTGGATCCGACCGGCCAATGGGCTTTCGGTTATGACCACAGCCGCACAAACCTTGCAGAGGCCGCCGAAAATGCCGCCATCAAGTGCGACATCGCCCGCAAGAAACTTAAGGTTTTCACCAAGGCCAAGCTGTTTGCGGTCAATGACGAAATCGTCTATTACAAAAATCGGAGTGACGACAAGTAATCAGCGCTCCTTTTTCACGGGAAAAGCCGCTCCGGTTCCGGAGCGGCTTTTATTTTGTCCGGAGTTCAGGCTTGTCCGGACGAGCAAAGAACTTCAAAATGCGCCCAGCAAAGAAAGGAATTGCAGAGATGAACAAAGCGAAGAAAATTCTACTGATCACAGGTGCGGTTATTCTGGTTCTGGTTGTTGTACTGATGCTCTCTCTTGGATCGATCATTAAGAGCGCGGTGAATACGGCTGGCCCGAAGCTGGCCGGCGTACCGGTTCATCTCGATGGAGTCTCCGTCAACCCGCTGACCGGCTTGGTAAGCATCAAAGGTCTCGTCATCGGTAATCCTCAGGGATTCAACACGCCGAGCGCGATGGAGCTTGGAGAGTTTAAACTCTCTATCGCCATGCCCTCGCTCTTCAGCGACACCATCGTCATCAAGCAAATCCTGATCAACGCGCCGCAGATTACCTACGAAAAGAGTCTTAAATCCAGCAACTTGAGCACACTCCAGGCAAATCTGACTCCGAAAGAAACCGCCGCGCAGAAACCCGAAGCCGCTCCGGCTCCGGAAAAGAAAAAAGGTGCCGCAAAGAAAGTCATCATCGAAGACTTCCAGCTCAACGGAGCCAAGGTCAATATGACAATCACCGCGCTGGGCGGAAAGAAAATGACTCTGCCGCTACCGGATATTCATATAAAAGACATTGGCAAGAAGTCCGGCGGAGCCAGTCCGGCCGAAGTCATTTCCGAAGTGTTCAGCTCCATCACCAAAGCTGTAACCGAAGCCGCCTCTTCCGTTGGCGATGCCGCCGGTAAAGCGCTCAAAGACGCTGGCGGAGCCGCGACCGACGCCGCTAAAGGTGCTACGGATGCCGCTAAAGGCGCGGCGGATTCCATCAAAAAAGGTCTCGGCGGATTGCTGGGAAAATAAATAATCGCTAAAGAACACAGCCCGCTGGATTCATACGCCGTTTAGATCGTATCCAGCGGGCTTCGTATTCCAACACCGGTCTGTTTTGCCGTGTGCAGATAAATCTGCGTGG
Source organism: uncultured Verrucomicrobiota bacterium (assembly GCA_964609345.1). GTDB lineage: Bacteria > Verrucomicrobiota > Kiritimatiellia > Kiritimatiellales > Tichowtungiaceae > Tichowtungia. Next base: position 2,025 of record CAZSSI010000241.1, read on the forward strand.
TCGAAATATCCGCATGACCCAGCAAATCCTGCAAATCCCGGAGGCCGGTTCCGTTTTCCAGCAGATGCGTGGCAA
>CAZSSI010000242.1:0-2087 GCA_964609345.1 uncultured Verrucomicrobiota bacterium
TGACATTGAAACTTTGTGTATTGGCCAGCGGCAGTTCCGGCAACTGCACGTTTATTGGCACGGAAACGACGCGCATTCTGGTGGATGCGGGGCTTTCGGCGCGAAAAACTGCCGAACGGCTGGCGCAGATCGGTGAGCGGGTCGAAGACATTGATGCCATCTGCGTGAGCCACGAACATGGCGACCATATTGCTGGTATTCGCGTACTTCAGAAGAGCCATGGCATTCCGGTTTATGCCAATGCCGGAACGCTGGAACGGCTTGGCGACGGAATTCAGGGTGCCTGTTTTACCACCAGCTCGCCGTTTACCGTCGGTGACTTTACCATTCATCCCTTTCCGGTGCCGCACGACGCCAACGATCCTGTAGGGTTTGTTTTTTCGGCGGGGAGCCGGATGGTCGGCATTGCGACCGATATCGGAATGGTGACCAACGCCTTGCGGGAACGGCTGCGCAAATGCGATGCGGTAGTGATTGAGGCCAATCACGACGAGACGCTTCTGCACGAGGCGGATCGACCGTGGAGTCTTAAACAGCGCATCCGTGGCAATCAGGGGCACCTCTCCAACCGGGCGGCGGCGGAACTAATGGCCGAAATTGCCGGCGAAGGGTTGCAGCATCTTTTTCTTGCGCACCTGAGCGCAGATTGTAACAGTCCGCACCATGCCCGAACGGCCTTTGAAACTCTGCTGGCCGAAGCGGGCCACACGCATGTCACAGTGCGGCTGACCGGTGCCGACGGCGTCAGTGAGATTTTAGAATTGGAATGAGGAGACTGGAATAATGGAATAGAGGAATGCTGGAATAATGGGCGTCCAGGAGATTTTCCGGAGTCTATGGCCGATCAATATTCCAATGTTCCATCTTTCCACCATTCCGTTTTCCTGAAAGGAAAATAGATTTTATGCCGAACCGCTCGAACGAAAGGCTGGAGCAGAGATTACTGAAAGTGATCTCCAAGGAGGTGCGCGGCAAGCGCGCCGCCTGTCTGCGCGGCTTTCTTAAAACGCTTTCGTGGCTTTTTTCCGTGATTGTGCAGGTGCGGCTTTTGCTTTACCGGCACCGGATCATCCGCGCCAATACGCTGGGCTGCCAGGTCATCAGCGTCGGGAACGTGACGGTCGGCGGAACCGGAAAAACTCCGATTGTGGAAACGTTCGCCCGCTCGCTTCAGCAAAAGGGCCGTAAGGTCGCCATTTTGAGCCGAGGTTATAAAAGCCGGAAGACGCCGCTGTGGGAAAAGATTCTGAAAAAGGAAAAGCAACTACCGCGCGTCGTGTCCGACGGTGAGCGGCTCTTGCTGAACTCTGATCTCGCCGGCGACGAACCGTACATGCTGGCATCGAACCTGCCGGATGTGGTGGTGCTGGTGGACAAAGACCGCGTGAAATCCGGTAAATATGCGATCAAGGAGTTCGGCTGTGACACGCTGGTACTCGACGACGGGTTTCAGTATCTGAAGCTCCAGCACCGGCTCGACATTGTGCTGGTCGATTACACCAATCCGTTCGGTTACGACCGCGTTCTGCCGCGCGGACTGCTGCGTGAGCCGATGCGCAATCTGAAGCGGGCGGGTTTCATTTTCATCACCAAATGTCCGCCGGAAGGGGCACCGGAGCTGAAAGCAAAACTGCGCGAACTGAACCAGCATGCTGAAATTTCCGAGTGCCGCCACAGTTCGAAATATCTGGAAAACCTTTATACCCGCGAGCAGACCGGACTTGATTTTCTTCAGGGCAAGAAGGTGGCGGCGGTTTCCGGGATTGCGGTACCAGAAAGTTTTGAAAACGGAGTGCGGAAGCTGGGGGCAGAGATTGTCCACAGCGCGCGGTACGCCGACCATCACCGCTATACCCAGCAGGAAATTATTGAGACGATCAATCAAGCGGTTGAGGCTGGTGCCGAGCTGATTGTCACCACCGAAAAAGATGCCGTGCGCTTTCCTTTGCTTGACCGCTGCGACCTTCCGGTTATCTTCCTACGCGTGGAAATTGAAATGCTTTCCGGTTCGGACGCTTTCAACGACTGGATTGACCGGATTTGTTTTAAATGAAACGGAATGGACAAAAAGCCTTCTTTTCCGACCG
>CAZSSI010000243.1:0-2083 GCA_964609345.1 uncultured Verrucomicrobiota bacterium
GCCACTTCTTCATTCAGCTTTTCGGATTCCTCGTCGGAAACGTCGCCGGCCAGCAACTCCCAGATTTCATCGTAGCGGTCGAGAACCGCCTGTGATTCGGCGACGCCTTCCATGACGTTGCCTAGAACGGTTTTGGAATTGTTGAGCTGCGGCTCCTGAGCGAGATAGCCGATGCGCGCCCGTTTGGCGATCTGCATCTGACCCATGTATTCGGTGTCGACGCCCGCCATAATGCGCAGAAGGGACGATTTACCGGAGCCGTTGCCGCCGATCACGCCGATTTTCGCGCCGAAGAAAAAGGCGAGGGTCACGTCGTCCAGCACCGTCTTCTTGTTGTGCTGTTTGGTTAGGTTCTGCAGGTTGTAAACATATTCGCCAGCCATAAAAAATTTCCTTTCCAGATTCTGGATTCGAAAGAGGGGCGGTATGCTAGTGGCCGTCTAATGAACAGTCAATTCCAACTCATGTCAGCCTACCAGCCGACCGGCGACCAGCCGGAGGCGATTAATTCGCTCTGCCGCGGACTGGAAGAAGGCAATCGTTTTCAATGTCTGGAAGGGGTAACCGGTTCCGGCAAAACCTTCACGATGGCCAATGTCATTGCGCGGCAGGGAAAGTCCGCGCTGGTGATTTCGCACAACAAGACATTGGCGGCGCAGCTCTACGCCGAGTTGAAAAGTTTTTTTCCGCACAACGCGGTCGAGTTTTTTATCAGCTACTACGACTACTACCAGCCGGAAGCCTACCTTCCGCAGACCGACACCTTTATCGAAAAAGACGCCTCGATCAACAAGGAGATTGAACGGTTGCGGCTGGCGGCGACCGATAGTCTGCTCAGCCGCGACGACGTGATTATCGTCGCGTCGGTTTCCTGCATTTACGGCCTCGGATCGCCCGAAGATTACCGCGAGATGGTGTTCTCGGCGCATGTCGGCGATAGTTGCCAGCGGGACGAAGTGCTGAAGAAGCTGGTCGCCATTCAGTACGAGCGCAACGACTACGAACAGGTTCCCGGCACGTTCCGTGTGCGCGGCGACACGGTGGATATTTTTCCGTCGTATGCACAGCACGGCATCCGCCTCGCTTTTTTCGGCAGTGAAATCGAAAGCATCCGCCGGATTGATCCGCTGACCGCCGCCACCGAGGAAGAACTGGAGCGGATCACCATTTCGCCAGCCAAGCATTTCGTGATGGCGGCGGAAAAACTCGAACCGGCGCTGACACGGATTAAAGTCGAGCTGGAAGAACGGGTGAAGTGGTTTGAAGATCACGATAAGCTGATCGAAGCCCAGCGCATCCGGATGCGGACGATGTACGATATCGAAATGTTCAAGGAGATCGGCTATTGCGGCGGCATTGAAAACTATTCCCGCCACCTCGGCGGCCGCGCGGCGGGCGACCGGCCCGCCTGTTTGATCGACTATTTCCCGAAAGATTTTCTGACGATCATCGACGAGTCGCATGTGACGCTGCCGCAGATTCGCGGTATGTCGAACGGCGACCGCGCCCGTAAAACGACGCTAGTCGAACATGGCTTTCGCCTGCCGTCAGCGCTCGATAATCGTCCGCTGGAGTTCAGTGAATTTCTGAACATCACCGGCCCGATCCTTTTCGCCACCGCCACGCCGGGGCCGTTTGAACTGGAGCATAGCGGCAAGACAGTTGAGCAGGTGATTCGCCCGACCGGTATTATCGATCCGCCGGTCGAGGTGCGTCCGCTCAAAGGACAGATTGATGACGTGATGGAAGAAATTCGTTCCCGCGCCGAACGCGGCGAGCGGACGCTGGTGACGACGCTGACCAAGCGTACCTCCGAAGACCTGACCGACTACCTGAAAAAAGTCGGACTGCGCGTCGAGTATCTTCATTCCGAGGTCGATGCTATTGAGCGAGTCGAAATTCTGCGCGGACTGCGCAAGGCGGAATTCGACTGTTTGATTGGCATCAATCTTTTGCGCGAAGGGCTCGACCTGCCGGAAGTGTCGCTGGTGGCAATTCTGGACGCCGACAAAGAAGGGTTTTTGCGTTCAGAAACCGCGCTGATTCAGACGGCGGGCCGCGCCGCCCGCCATACGGACGGCAA
>CAZSSI010000244.1:0-2078 GCA_964609345.1 uncultured Verrucomicrobiota bacterium
AGGTCTTCTTCGTGTTCGACTTCCTGCGTGATGATCTGGAGCGCGATGTTGTAGGTGACCGGGTCGGCATCCTTCGTCACTTTCATCAGCTTTTCGTAAACGCCGATGGCACACTGTTCGCCTGCGATGTTCTGTTCGAGTATCTTCTGAACGAACGGATCGGTCGGCGCTTCGTATTTACAGTTGGTGAGTTTCATCCAGTCGGCCGGCGTCAGTACCGGCGTGCCGCCGAGCTGAACAATGCGGGTCGTGAGCAGTTCGGCATGCGCCATTTCTTCAGCGGCATGCAAAACCAGCTCGGCGATCACCGCATCTTTCATCGGACCGGCGACGACTTTGGAGCCGACCCAGTACTGGTAGTGTGCCAGCCATTCGTCGGCCAGCGCTTTGTTGAGTAGCGTCAGTAGTTTTTTGACATCCATCCCTACGAGTGCGATTCCGCGACTGCCCATGGCACACCTCCAGTTTTATGTTTACGGATTACATCTGCGGCGGTTCACATTCGAAGCCGGCTTTCTTGAGACACCAGCAGGTGCGCTTCAGCAGAAGCCAGGCAACGAATCCCTGTGCAACCGGAACAACCAGTCCGGACAGCAGGACTTTAACCAGAATGACGCCGAGCATTTTGAAAAAACCGACACTCGCCGGACGATCCGAGAAGACGAGCATTAACAGTGTGTTCAAAATCGTGGACCCCGCACCGATTAACGCCAGCACCGCAATATAAATCCCCACCAACTTGGTTCCTACCGCTACCCAATCTTTTTTCTGCATAATTTGACCGCGCGCCGCGGGATATACCGGACGCGAACTTCCTTTCGCGCGTTACATTACCGCTTTTGAATGAAAAAGCAACCGGCAGGAAAAAAGTTCCGGAATCCGGCAAACTCAGGAGTCTTCTTCATCCTCTTCACTGACGCGGAGAATTTCTTCGACGGTGGTGACGCCATCGAGAACTTTGCGCCAGCCGTCGTCGCGGAGCGTGTGCAGTCCATGGCGCATGGCTTCGCGCTTGATGTCGCTGGAAGCGGAACGGTCTATGATAAGCGGACGGATATGGTCGTCCACGGTCAAAATCTCATAAATGCCGGTGCGACCCTTGAAGCCGGAACCGCGACACAAATCACATCCGACCGGCTCATAGATTGCGTGTGTGGCGAGTTCTTCAACCGGGAATCCTTCTTTGCGCAGCAGATCAATTTTGGCATCGGTCAGCTCCAGCGGTTTGCGGCAGGACGGACAGAGCCGGCGGATAAGACGTTGAGCAACGATGCCTTCCACGGCGGACGCCACGAGGAACGGCTCAATGCCCATGTCGAGCAGACGGTTGATACTGGCGGCGGAATCGTTAGTGTGCAGCGTACTGAAAACCAGATGCCCGGTGAGTGCGGCGCGAATAGCGATTTCCGCTGTTTCGCGGTCGCGGATTTCACCGACCATGATGACATCAGGATCCTGACGAAGGAAGGTGCGCAGAGCGTGGGCGAAGGTGAGCCCGATTTCCGGCTTCATCTGCACCTGATTGACGCCGGGCATTTCGTATTCAATCGGATCTTCCGCCGACATGATGCGGATATCCACCGAATTAATGGTGTGCAGCCAGGCGTAGAGCGAGGTGGATTTCCCGGAACCGGTCGGGCCGGTACAAAGTAGAATGCCGTGCGGACGGGTAATCATCCGTTTTATGATTTTTTCATCTTCGGGACTCATCCCGAGCTGATCCATGCCGATCATGCCGCTACCACGCAGTAGCAGACGGAGGCTGACGCTTTCGCCGTAAACTGTCGGCATGGTGGAAACGCGAACGTCGATTTCTTCGCCCTGAATACGCAGGCTGATACGGCCGTCCTGAGGTAGACGTTTTTCGGCGATGTCCATGTTCGCCATAACCTTGATGCGCGAAATGATAGAGGACTGAAACCGTTTAAGCGTGACCGGCACCGGGGTCTGAATTAGAACACCGTCGATGCGGTAGCGGATGCGCAGATCTACTTCCAGCGGCTCAATATGAATATCGGTGGCACGGTTCTGGTGCGCTTCCCAGATGATCTGGTTGACGAATTTGACGACGGAGGCCT
>CAZSSI010000245.1:0-2071 GCA_964609345.1 uncultured Verrucomicrobiota bacterium
CGCACTGCGGTAGATAATCTGCGCGTGTGCCGGAACCGGCTTGAGCGTCTGCAATGCCGCCGGGGGCAAATAAAAAATCCATCCGGTTACAGAAAGAGCCAGCAGGAGTGTCAGCGCACCAATCATCCAGCGGCGCATCATGCCTGCACCGTTCCCCGGAGCTCGGCAACCGAGCCGATTCCTTTGGCCGCCATCCACTTTTCCATTTCCTCAATTATACGGACCGCAGTGGAAGGATCAGAAAAATTGGCGGTTCCGACGGCGACGGCCGTTGCCCCGGCGATGATAAATTCAAGCGCGTCTTCCGGCGTGTAGATTCCGCCCATTCCGATGATTGGAATTTTGATTACCTTGGCGGCTTCCCAAACCAGCTTGATTGCAATCGGCTTGATCGCCGGACCGGAAAGTCCGCCCGTACGGTTGGCAAGTTCCGGCTTGCGCGTCTCAATGTTAATCGCCATGGCCGGATAGGAATTCATGATTGAGACCGCATCAGCACCGCATTCTTCGGCGGCGCGGGCAAACGCTTTGATGTCGGAGACGTTCGGCGCCAACTTGATGACGAGCGGCTTCTGCGTTTTGGCGCGCACAGCATCCACAACCGTCCGGAACAGGTTTACGTCGGTTCCGTAAAGCGCCCCGCCCTCCTTGACGTTCGGGCAGGAAACGTTCACTTCGAGCGCATTGATCCTCGCCTGATCATTAAAAATTTCTGCAACGCGACTGTAGTCTTCGACGGTTTTGCCCCAGATGTTGACGATCAGCGGAACACGGTAGTCGTCGAAGAACGGTAGATATTTTTTGACAAATCCCTGCGCGCCGGGGCCGGGCAGGCCGATGGCGTTGAGCATGCCGCCAGCGGTTTCAAAGGTGCGCGGCGTGTTGTTGCCGATGTGCGGTTCAGTGCAAATGCCTTTCACCGTGATTGCGCCGAGGCGGTCGAGATCAACGAGCTCGGCGTATTCCGGGCCGTAGCCGAACGTTCCGGACGCCACCGTCACCGGATTTTTCATCTCCAGCGAACCAATTTTTACTGTCAAATTAGGCTTACCCATAGACATCCAACTTCTTTTTCCCACGAATTACACGAATTGACACGAATGGCTCACTTTTTTATTCGTGCATATTCGTGTGCTTCGTGGGCAGTTCTCATTTCGTGGTTAATCTTCCCAAAGAATCTCCCGTGCTTTGAAGACCGGGCCGGTTTTGCAGCAGCGCGCCCATTCCCAGCCATCGGCGGTTTTCCGTTTGATGACGCAGGTGAGACAGGCGCCGACACCGCAGGCCATGTTGCGATCCATGGAAAGCCATGCGGTGATGTCTTTCTTAACCGCACGGTCACCGACAGCTTTGAGCATGGCATTCGGTCCACAGGCAAAAATTTCCACTCCCTGCCCCCCGCCCCCCGCGCCCTGCTCTTCCAGCCACGGATCCAGCGCGTCTGTGACCCAACCTTTCTGTCCGAGCGAACCGTCATCGGTGGTGACGCGCACGTCCCAGCCGAGGGCTTTAAATTCATCGACGCAAAGAATGTCTATCGCGCTGCGACCGCCAAAAAAGGCGACCCCTTTAACCGGCAATTTGGCGGCCTGCAGATAGAGCGCGGCGTTGCCGTAACCGCCAGCCACCAGCACCGGCGTTTTCGAGCTTTGCCCGATGATGGGAAATCCGTTGCCGAGCGGGCCGATCAGGTTGACTTCTTCGCCTTCACGCACAAGGCACATCGCGGCGGTGCCTTTGCCGACAGATTTATAAAGGATGGAAAGGCTCGCCGCGTCCGCTTTAAAGACGCTGAACGGGCGGCGTAAAACGGCACCGGACAGACGCGGTACGCGCAGATGAACAAACTGCCCCGGCTTCACCAGCGGGCCAATGGCCGGAGCAGAAAGTTTAAGCAGACGGTATTCGCCCTGAAAGATGCGATGTTCAATTACAATGGTGTTTTCTTGTGTCATCGGGCGCGGATTGTGCGAAGTTTCAAATGCGAGGTCAAACGCATTCCGCCCGCCTCAGGAATTACGCGATTCCAGCTTCTCTTTCACTAACGGTATCAGTAGCATGACCCCGCATC
>CAZSSI010000246.1:0-2062 GCA_964609345.1 uncultured Verrucomicrobiota bacterium
CTGGCGCAGAAAATCACCGCCGCACTGAAGATCCCGACGATTGGAATCGGTGCCGGGGCTTACTGCGACGGACAGATTCTAGTTTTCACCGACGTGCTCGGTATGGGCCACGGCCACGTTCCCGGCTTTGTGAAAAAATTTGCCGATCTCAAACCGCAGATTCAGACCGCGCTTTCCTCTTATAAGAAAGAAGTGGAGCAGGGCGGGTTTCCGTTATGAAAATCATTGAATCCCCCGAAGAAATGCAGAAGCAGTCGCGCCTTCTGATCCAGTCCGGCGAATATATCGGCTTTGTGCCGACGATGGGCTATCTGCACGAAGGCCATCTTTCGCTGATCCGGATTGCCAAGGAATACGCCGATGTCGTAGTCGTCAGCATTTTCGTTAATCCGGCGCAGTTCGGACCGAATGAGGACCTCGCCGCCTATCCGCGAGACTTTGAGCGCGACGAAAAACTATGTCGCGAAGCCGGTGCCGATTTTATTTTCTATCCCACATCGCAGAATATGTATCTCGACGACCACAGTCTCTGGCTGTCCGAGGAGTCTCTTTCCGCCGTGCTGTGCGGCGAGTCGCGCCCCGGCCACTTCCGCGGGGTTTGTACGATTGTTGCCAAGTTGCTGAATATCGTTCAGCCGGACTTTATGGTGCTGGGCGAAAAAGACGCCCAGCAGTTGCGCGTTCTGCGCCGTATGGTGCGCGATATGAATTTTCCTGTGAAGATTATCGCCGCGCCGACCATTCGCGAGGCTGATGGCCTCGCCATGAGTTCGCGCAACAAATATCTGACGCCGGACGAGCGCAAAGAGGCCGTCTGCCTTTTCCGGTCATTAGAGAAGGCCATGGCGCTGTTTGCGGCAGGCGAGCGCGATGCAGAAAAGATCAAGGTTGCCGTGCGTGCGGTAATTGAGGCGACGTCGGGCCGCGTAGATTATATCGAAATCGTTGACGACGAGACGCTTCAGCCCGTTCTCACGCTGGAAAAACCGGCGCTATTGGCGCTGGCCGTCAAGTTTTCCGGCGCGCGTTTGATCGATAATACCGTGCTCCAGTAAGGGTGTTTCGGCGGTCCGCAAAATTAATTTACGATTTTGGAAAATTTTCCTTTAAACAATCGTCGAGCTCATTACATTGGTCAGCCTTTGAACGAGGGCGCGATGGCCGAGAGGTTAGGCACGGGTCTGCAAAACCTGCTAGAGCGGTTCAATTCCGCTTCGCGCCTCCAGATTTGAACGAGAGCTTATTGAAGGAGAACGAAAATGGCAGTACCGAATGACCTGTATTATGCGAAGACTCATGAATGGCTGAGAATCGACGAGAACATAGCCACCGTGGGAATTACCGATTTTGCCCAGAGCCAGCTCTCGGACATTACCTTTGTTGAACTTCCCGATGTCGGCCGCGAAGTCGAAGCCGGTGACGAAGTCGCCGTGGTCGAATCCGTTAAAGCCGCTTCCGACATTTACGCGCCGGTGGCCGGTACAATTGTGGAAGTGAATGGCGACCTCGAAGATTCGCCCGACATGATCAACGCCAGCCCTTACGACGCCGGATGGCTCTTCAAGATTGAACTGCGCAAAGAGGAAGACGTGGACAACCTCATGAGCGCTGAAGAATACGCCGAGAGCTGCGACGAAGGCGGCGACGTCGAAGAGGACTAACCTAAAGGGCGGCGCGTCCGCCCTTTTTTGTTTTATATGAAAGCCTGGGCCCTGCAATTTGACGAGCCGGTTCCGTATCAAGCCGGACTCGACATGCAGCGCCGCCTGCTCGCGGCGCGGCAGGCGAATGAAATTCCCGATACCGTTCTGATTCTCCAGCACACGCCGGTCATTACACTCGGCAATCGCGGACGCGACAACTATCTGCTCAAAACACCGGAAGAATATAAAGCCCTCGGCATCGATGTATTTCATGCTGAGCGCGGCGGCGATGTCACCTATCACGCGCCGGGACAGTGGGTGCTTTACCCGATCATCTATCTCGGCGGCTCCGACGCCGACTCACATGGCTATCTCTGGAATCTGGAAGAGGTCGCTTTGCGAACGCTGGCCGATTTCGG
>CAZSSI010000247.1:0-2052 GCA_964609345.1 uncultured Verrucomicrobiota bacterium
GCAGCGGAATCATAATCCGCGGGTCGGCGGTTCAAGTCCGCCTCCAGCCACCACTCCACTTCAGACAAAGTCGGCAGGGCGAGAAACGCAGAAGGCGATCAGCCCGGGAATCGAGGCGGCATCCATGCCGCGCCAGAAAACAACCCAGTCGCCGGTCGTGTGCCGTCCGTCAGCGTGCCGGTCATACCATTGATTGATCGGATTGCCTTTGCGCGACCGCCAGAAGAAGGCTGGATGATTCTTGAAGACTTCGTCCCACAGTTCCTGCGCCAGACCTTCGCCGCGCGCTTCGGGGCCGACGGCAAATTTGGAAAGATAGAGTCCTTCCGGCTGCTGTTCGAGCAGTGCCGCGCCGCGATAGTTTTCTTCGAAGTAAATCTGCGTGGCCGCAGCCAACACGCCATCTTTCGGCTTCCTGCCAAAACTTTCTTCGAGCAGTGCCAGCAACCGGACAGGATCGGCTTTGCCGGAAAGAATAACCGAACCGCGCCGAAACACAGTACCGGCACCTTTGACGGTAAAAATTTCTTTCAGCAGGTTGATCGGCGAAGTGACGGAGATGTGCGTACCGGGCCGAGCTTCGAGCAGCGCGGCGGCAGCATCGGTCATGGTTTTGTCTTCCGGCGCGAGTTCACCAGTCGGTTTCTGAACGTAATAATATTCTGCGCTCAGTCCGCCGCCAGCGCGGATGAAGTGTACCCGCTTGCCGATGGCCGGAACTTTCTGAAGCAGGCTATCAAGTGTCGAAACATTCTCTTCAACGAAAACTGGAATGCCGGCTTTCCGCTTGCCGATGCTCGGAAATTCGGTCGGTTCAAAAAGCGAGCTGTCTTTGAGCAGACTCCATTTGACTAAGGCATCGGATCCGCAGAGTACGACGGCGGGCCGGAGCCCCAGCTTGAGGAGAAACTTGAGATCAAAGGCCAGCGCTTCGGCACCCTGCTCCAGACTTTCGAGATCGGGAACGAGCAGAGCAAAACAGTCGGCTCCGGCGGCTTGGAACTTGTTGAGGTAAAATTCGTATTCCTCGCGCCGTCCGATGCTGTCCAAAAACAGCCGTATGGTTTTGTTAAGTAGCATGCGCAGAAAAAACCATCATTCGGCTTAAAAGTACATCAAAAACACCAGCGGGGGCTTGGCGGGAAAGCGGAGTGCGGCTAGGATGCAGTTGAACAGCAAATCCCTCAGTGCACCATGATCGTAAAAACGCCAGCCATTCCGCTTTACTGGACCGATGTATCGAACACCTCGCGCATCGTCACCTGGCTAACAGCACACTACGGAAAACTCTCAACTACCATCAAGGGCGACCAGCGCAAAAACAGCCTCTTCCGTGGACAGTATGATCTTTTCTCAACCAGCGAACTTCTCTTCTATGACCGTACTGAGCGCGGCACACACATCGCCAAAGAGTGCTCCATGCTCCACCAGCGAAGCGTCTTCCGCACCGACTGGCGCGCCTGCGCCTCTGCCGGTTACATTTCGGCGCTGTTCGCCAAAACCACGCCGCGGCATGGCCACGAGCCGGGTCGTTTTGAGTTCTTCGAAGAAATGCTCGGTCATGCCGAAGAATACGGTCGTCATCCCGCCTTCCTCGTCTGGTTCGATCTGAAGTTCGCTGAATTTCAGGGGCAGCACATTCTGCTGGAAGACGGTGAGCAGAAAACCGAAGACGGAGGACTGAGGACTGCGAGATGGTTTTCGGCGGATCATGGCGGTGTCATCAGTGCGGAATACGCCAAGCGCTTCCGGATTCCCTCCACACCGATCGCGCCAGAGTCCGTCGAACTTCTACGGGTATGGCAGCAGGCGGAAACGCCTGCGGAGATTCTAGCGGAGCCGGTCAATCCAGCCTATCTCACGCAGATTGAGCGCGTGATGGAAAAATTCGTCACCTACCAGTTTGACCTGCCGCCGCACGTCCGCCGCACCGCCGTCGAAACCCTGCGTGCCGCATAGGACAGCGGTTGGGGGTCAGATGTCAGGGTCATGGATCGGAAATCTAAAATCCGACCGCGCCAGCGACCGAAAAGAATCCCGTAATTGTCCGGC
>CAZSSI010000248.1:0-2044 GCA_964609345.1 uncultured Verrucomicrobiota bacterium
TCTTCAAAAGAAGTCCGCTTCTGCGCTTGAACAATTTTCCGCGCCGTGTAGGCTGTCCCGCATGGCTGCAAAAACCGACAAAAAAGAAGGCGCCTCCAATCTTGAGGCAGTACTCGCTGACATCAAAAAACAATACGGCGACGGAGCAATTGTTCGCCTCGGCGACGAAGCCGGTCCGCGGAAAATTCCGTGTATTTCCACCGGCGCGCTGACGCTGGATATCGCGCTCGGCATTGGCGGCGTTCCGCGCGGCCGCGTGATCGAAATTTTCGGCCCGGAATCGTCCGGTAAAACCACGCTGGTTTCGCATATCATCGCCAACGTCCAGAAAGCGGGCGGCACGGCGGCTTTTATTGATACCGAACATGCACTTGATCCGGGCTACGCCCAGAAGATCGGTGTAAACCTGAACGACCTGCTGGTTTCGCAGCCCGACTCCGGCGAAGAAGCCCTCAACATTTGTGAAGCGCTCGTAAAAAGCAATTCGATCGATGTCGTAGTCGTGGACTCCGTTGCCGCGCTGGCACCGCGCGCCGAGCTCGATGGCGAAATGGGTCAGTCGCACGTCGGTTTGCAGGCACGTCTGATGAGTCAGGCTCTGCGTAAGCTGACTTCTGCCATCGCCCGCTCGAACTGCTGCTGTATTTTCACCAACCAGATCCGCGAAAAAGTCGGCGTGATGTTCGGCAGTCCCGAAACGACACCCGGCGGCCGCGCGCTGAAGTTTTATTCTTCCGTACGCCTCGACATCCGCCGCATCGGTCAGCTCAAAAACACCGACGGCTCGATCTATGGCAACCGCACCAAGGTCAAAGTGGTTAAAAACAAGGTCGCCCCGCCGTTCACCATGGCCGAGTTTGATATTCTCTATGCCGAAGGTATTTCGTGGACCGGCTCCATCGTGGATGCCGGTACCGATTGCGGCATCATCGAAAAGAAAGGCTCGTGGCTTTCTTACAACGGACAGCAGCTCGGACAAGGCCGTGACGGAGCGCGCAAAGCGCTGATGGAAGATCCGAAGCTGGCCAACGAACTGGCCGAAAAAATCAAAGTGACCGCCAAAGCCAAAACCGACGGCAGCGAATAAATAAGACGAGAATGTCGGATAGGTGAAGTGATGGATTACTGGAAAACATCTCTGATTTGTTGTGGCTTGCTTGGCCTAACACTTGCCGGCTGCAAGAAGGAATCGTTCGATGGCGCAAAGGCGATGGCCGAGACCGAAGCGCTGGTGAAGATCGGCTCGCGCGAAGCGGGCGGCGGCGGAGCCCGGCGTGCTTCGGTGATGCTTGAAGGAAAGCTGAAGGCCCTCGGACTGAAGACAACGATCGACACCTTTTCCGAAGAAACGCCGAACGGTAAAATGCACTTCAACAATGTGCTGGGGCGTATTCCGGGCAAGACGAATCGCCTGATCGTTCTGGCCTCACATTTCGACACCAAGAGCGGCATCTCCAAGGATTTTGTGGGAGCAAATGACTCCGGCTCCAGTTCCGGCGTACTGCTGGAACTGGCGCGGATGTTGAGTGCGCACGGCCCGTATGAAACGGAATTTCTGATTGCGTTTCTGGACGGCGAAGAATGCCGGAAAGAATACGGCCCGCACGATGGCTTGCACGGCAGCCGCCATCTGGCGCAGCAGATTTATGAAGCAGGCGGTGCAAAACTGGTCAAAGCTGTCATTGTGCTCGATATGGTTGGCGACAAAGACCTGAATATTTCGATTCCGCGCAACAGCTCGCGCGAACTGGTCAAGGAACTTTTTTATGCGGCCCACGAGCTGAACGTTCGTCCGCAATTTGCCTTAGGTCCCGGATCCATTCTGGACGATCACGTTCCGTTTCAGATTGCCGGCATGCCTGCGATTGATGTGATTGATTTTGATTACGGTTCCGCGCCGGGCCGCAACGACTACTGGCATACGCCGAACGATACGCTCGATAAACTGTCCGTGAAGAGTCTGCAAACCGTTGGCGATGTGGTGTTGCGGATGGTGGAGAATCTGCAATAAGCAATATACAATTCTCAATTTCCAATGAGCATT
>CAZSSI010000249.1:0-2044 GCA_964609345.1 uncultured Verrucomicrobiota bacterium
AAGGAGGGGAAATATCAAAAACCCAAATTGCAGAACTTGACGCACACAACTGATTTCTACACGAACTTCATCATACGCCAAAGGTTCTGTCATCATGTATGAGCCCTTCCTTATTAAATGCCTGCTATTCACCTTTAACAATACGTGAAAGAGCGGTAATTACAACAAAGTTAAACAGCCTGTCTATAAGGCATATACCCTGTTTTTCTTATCGAAACATCGGGCGTGGAAGCGGCTTCCAGCCGCTGGCCAGAGGCAAGGATGCCTCTTCTACATATAATCTTTACCGCCGCCGCGCTTGCCGTCGAGCCCGCCAACCTGCTAAAAACCTCCTGTGCTGACGGCGTGATCAAAACTTGAGAATGATCGCTATGAAATGGTTCAAAAAGAATAAAAGTCCCTACCAAGTTTGGATGGAGAAATACAAACCACTAATGGGTCCTTTCGGTGATCCATCACTCTCTATATTCAATGTGTATACCGCCTCTGTGGCATGAATTTTGCGTTTTTTGCGCTCTTTCGCGGCTAAATGATTCCCTCATTCGCGGTTACCGAAAAATATGTTGCCGAGCAAGCTCCTCAAACCAAAGCGCAGGCGAGCCTGCGCACTCCATATTTTTTATCCCAGCTTCTTCTTCAGCATGGCAATGACGGCTGGCGGATTGGCTTTGCCTTTGCTCTGTTTCATGACGTAGCCCATGAGAGCATTCACAGAAGCCGGATTGCCGGCCTTATAATCCGCGACGGCTTTGGCGTTTCCGGCAATCGCTTCTTCGGCCCATTTTTCGAGCGCACTGTCGTCGTTGACCTGCGCCATTCCCTTGGCTTCGACAATGGCTTGCGGGTCGCCGCCTGCGGTGAAAAGAATTTCAATCAGTTCGTTGGCGGCGCTGGAGCCGATGGCTCCGCCGCCGACCAGATCAGCGACCTGCGCCAACGTTCCCGGTGTCAATTTGCTTTCAACAACGCTAATGCCTTTCTCCGTAACGAGGCTGGCGACTTTGCCCATCATGTAGTTTGAAACCAGCTTGTACTGCTTGGTCTTGTGGCAGGCGGCGTCGAAGAAGTCGGAGATATGTTTTTCGGCAGTTAAAACTTTGGCGTCGTAGTCGGGCAGTCCGAGTTCTTTGACGTAGCGTTCGCGCCGCTGGACCGGCAGTTCCGGCAGTTCGGATTTCCACTGGGCAATTTGTGCGGCCGAAATTTCAACAGGAAGCAGATCGGGCTCAGGGAAGTAGCGGTAGTCGTGGGCATCCTCTTTGGTGCGCTGGGAAAAGGTTTCGCCTCGGTCGGAGTCGTAGCCGCGCGTTTCCTGAACCACTTTGCCGCCGTTTTCGATCACTTCGATCTGGCGCGCGATTTCATACTTGATGGCCTCGACGATAAAGCTGGGCGAGTTCATGTTTTTGATTTCAACCTTGGCACCGAGCGTTGACTGCCCGACGGGACGGACGCTGACGTTGACGTCGGAGCGCATGTGTCCTTTTTCGAGGTCGCAGTCGGAAATGCCGCCGTATTCCATGATCAGCTTCAGCGCCTGAATGTAGGCGAAAGCATCGTCGGCCGAGTGCATGCAGGGCGTAGAGACAATTTCCATCAGCGCGGTGCCGGCACGGTTATAGTCGATCAGACTGCCGCTGGCGGCGTGGGTGTTCTTGGCGGCATTCTCTTCCTGATGAATCCGCTCCAGAGTAAAGGTTTTCAGCTCGCCGTTCACTTCCGTCACGATCTGTCCGCCGAGACAGAGCGGCCGGTCGGCCTGCGTGATCTGGTAGTTTTTGGACATGTCGGGATAAAAATAGTTTTTGCGATCCCACTTGGAGTGCGGGTTGATTTCACAGCCGAGTAGCAGTCCGGCCTTGCAGCAGAGTTCGATGGCTTTGGCGTTGAGCACCGGAAGCGCACCGGGATAACCGAGGCAGACCGGGCAGACATTGGTATTCGGTTCCGCGCCGTACTCGTGCTTACAGCCGCAGAACATTTTCGTCCGCGTCTTCTGCATCACATGCGTTTCAAGTCCAATACAGGCTTCGTATTTCATAAT
>CAZSSI010000250.1:0-1992 GCA_964609345.1 uncultured Verrucomicrobiota bacterium
CCCTGCTATTACTTTACTAATAAAGGCGTTGGGCTATCATCCGCCGCATGAATGAGCTGAAAAATTACCTAAAACAGCAGGCAGATGCCGTTAATCTGGCACTTGAAGCGTTGCTTCCGCCAGCCGGAGAGCGCCCGGACAAACTTCACAAGGCGATGCGGTACAGCGTGTTCGCCGGCGGCAAGCGGTTGCGCCCCGTGCTTTGTATCTCCGCGTGCGAGGCCTGCGGCGGCACGACGGAACAGTCGGTGCGGGCCGCCTGTGCGCTGGAACTGCTCCATACCTACACGCTGATTCACGACGACCTGCCCGCGATGGACGACGACACTCTGCGGCGCGGACGTCCGACCTGTCACATCGCTTTTGACGAAGCCACCGCTATTCTGGCTGGCGACGCTCTGTTGACGCTGGCCTTTGAGGTGCTGGCGGGGATTCCGACCATCGGAGGTGCCCTCGCTCTGGAACTAGCACGGGCGGCGGGCAGCCGCGGTGTAATCGGCGGGCAAATGGAAGATATGGATGCTGAAGGTAAAACGCCCGACGCAAATCTTGTGGAGTACATCCACCGCAACAAAACCGCCGCGCTGATCCGTGCCACCTGCGTGATGGGCGGAATTTGCGCCAGGGCGAATGTCCAAGCATTGGAAAAACTGGCGTCCTACGGCGAAAACATCGGGCTGGCGTTCCAGTTGGCCGACGATCTGCTGGATGAGAGTGCAACAGTCGAAGAACTAGGCAAAGACATCGGCTCCGATAAAGCGCGCGGAAAAATGACCTGGCCAGCCGTTCACGGAATAGGAAAAACTGCCGCCGATATGCACTGTCTGGAAACCGCCGCGCTCGCTGCATTACAAGGATTGGAAAACCCCGTCCGCCTCGAACAGCTGGCTGGATTCGTCGTTTGCCGGAGTTCCTAAAAAGTCGGTTTGGCTGGATTTTCCGGTGCCGGCGAAAACTGCGGACAGCTATCCGTCGACTGCACTTCTTTTCTATGTAGCGAGCAGAACTGCATAAACGGATTCACCACATAGTTCGCGCAGTAGCGGCAGATGCGTTTGTTTTCACCTTCGTCAAAAACCTTCACTACCTTCGACCGGTCAGCATCGGTGAATATTTTGGGAGCCGCGATAGCGGTTTTAAATGGAACTTCCGTTTCGGAGGTGAAGGCGAACCCGCAGGCGGAGCAGATCAGCTCCTCGCCGGTTTTTTTGAATCCTTCATAAACCGGCTCGCGCTTCAAAAATGTTTCTGCTCCGCAATGTGTGCAGATGATTTCAACGGACGGCTTCATTGAGCTAGAAAGTCTCCTCACTCGTCGAACGAATCACCCGCGGATAACGAACCGTAAATCGCGTCCCCTCTTTTTCGTTGGAGATGAACGAGACATGCCCGCGCAGATATTTCTCGCTGATCAGTTTGATGCTGTACGTCCCCAATCCGCGCCCGCTACCTTTTGTTGAAAACGACCGTGAAAAAACCTGCAGCTGAATTTCGGGTGGCATCACTGCCGCGTCGTGCACCGTAAAGTAAACTGAATCACCGTCCGAATACGCCCCCAGCGTAACCACACCGCCTTCATCAATTGCCTCGAGCGCATTTTTTACCAGATTGATCATCACCCGCCTCAACAACACCGGATCAGACACAAAATCAAAATGTACAGCCGCTTCGTCCACGATCAGCACCTTGCCCCGCGCGGTGCTGTGCGAATGAAACTGCCGGATAATCCGGTAAAGCAGTTCCAGCGAATGAAGTTCCTGCGTCGAAACTCTCAGCTCGCCGCTTTCGGCAGCCGAAAGCATCCGTTGAGCACTGATCTCTTCGATCAGCTGATCGGACGATTCGGAAATCATGCTGGCGATATCTTTGATTTCCATTTCTGAAAGCCCGACCTGAACCAGCAGGTCGGCCAATCCCTTCACACCGCCAGCCGTATTGAGAACATCGTGAAAGAAAATCCGCTCCAGCACCTTGCGCCGTTTTTCGTTACTG
>CAZSSI010000251.1:0-1981 GCA_964609345.1 uncultured Verrucomicrobiota bacterium
GCCTGGATGGTCGTGCCTTTGCCCGGCGCGGATTCAATCGCGAACTGGCCGTTAACCATTTCCAGCCGCTCTCTCATTCCGATCAGTCCCAGCCGTTTGTTCTTTTTGGGCTTCAATGCGCTCTCCACGTCGAAGGATTTTCCGTTGTCTTTGATTTGCATGAGCAGAGCCTTCGGCAGCCGCTGGATACTTACTTCCACCTTGGTGGCGTGCGCATGATGAGCGACATTTTTCAGCGCTTCCTGCGCCACACGGTAAAGCACGGTGCGTTTGGCGGCACTCAACTTTTCCACTTCCTCAAACGCCGTCAAACTGACCCGAATGCCGGTCTCTTTCATGAACGTTTTCATCAGTGACCGCAGAGCGGGGATCAGCCCCAGATCGTCCAGCATCGTCGGGCGTAACTCACGGGCGAACCGGTGTACGACATCCACCGATTTTTCCACCAGCCGTTGTGTCCGGACGATTTTCTGTTTAAGCCCTTTGGAGTTGATCTCGGCTTCCTTGGCCAGTGTTTCCAAATGAACGTTGATTCCAACCAGCGTTTGGGTCACTTCATCATGCAACTCACGGCTGATGCGCTTCCGTTCTTCCTCCTGCACATGCAGAATCCGATGAGAGAACTGCCGCAAATGCTGCTGCATCTGGTGCGCCTTTTCCAGCAACTGGATCTGATGCTGTTCGCTCTGCCGGACAGCTTCTTCCGCCGCCTTGCGCTGGGCGATTTCATTTTGCAACGCCAAATTGGTCGCGGTGACCGCATCGAAACGGTGCTTCGCCTCTTCCGCCTGTTTTTGAATGGTAATGTCCGAAACCGCCACCCGGCACCATTTCAGAGGCCCGTCGAGCGAAATGGCGGACGTGCCGTGAACGTTCGCCCAAAACGCCTCGCCATTGGCCTTCAGCAGGGTTGCCTCGCAAACCCGCTTTTCGGATCCGGCGAACAGTTGTTTAAGGAAAGATAAAAAAACCGTCCGGCTGGCCGGAGCGACGAAACGCGGCAAACACTGATCGATGAGCCGGGAGCGTTCCACGCCGAGCAGGATGGTGCCTGTCAGGTTTACGTCCAGAATCCGGCCCCGTTCATCCAGCGAGAAATAGCCGACAGGCGCGAAATCGTAGAGGTCGGTAAATTTTTCCAGCAACGCATCGGTTTCGTTGCGGGTGTTCTGAAGCCTCGCATTCTGCACCGCCAACGCGATCTGAAGCCGGCGAAGTTCCAGATGCGTCTGTACCCGCGCCTCTACTTCCTCAAACTGGAATGGCTTCGTGATGTAGTCAACGCCGCCTGCCGTAAAGGCTTTGATCTTGTCCGCCGTCTCGGCGAGGGCGCTGATGAAAAGGATTGGAATGTCTTTTAATGCGGCATCGGCTTTGAACTTTGCGCACAACTCGTAGCCGTTCATCTCCGGCATGATGATATCGAGCAGGATCAGATCGGGTTTTTCCTTCTGAACCGCCTGAACAGCCAGCTTTCCGCTCGGAACAGGTCGAACCCTGTACCCTTGTTTTTTCAGCATTCCGGTGAGTAAATCGAGATTGGCCGGCGTGTCATCCACAATGAGGATATTCGGCGCGGGGTGCTGAGCTGCGGGTGAGATTGGTTTCATTGAAGGCTATCCTTTCGCCTGGCGTTTCAGTGCAGGTTTCATCTTCATAGTTCCAGCACCTCAGTCGGAATGTTCCGACGGCACAACGAATATGTTCCTTCGGGGTGATGGGCTCAACACAAAACCCTGCGCGGCGTATTCTTACAACACTCTGCGGCCCTGAATAATCCGAAGAAGCACCACGACAACGGCAATTACCAGCAGGATATGAATAAACCCGCCCATCGTGTAACTGCTCACCAGACCCAGCAACCATAGAACCGTCAATACCACTGCAATTGTCCACAACATATGATCCTCCTTATTTGTTCTTCTGACAGGATCATACGCGCCGATATGGTGGTTTGCAGTGGGGTATAACCCTACCTTTA
>CAZSSI010000252.1:0-1965 GCA_964609345.1 uncultured Verrucomicrobiota bacterium
ATGAGCATTGAGAGTTGATTGTTGAGCATTGAAAATTTTACTGAGGCGGCAACATGCCTTCTTTGACGAGCTGGGCATCCATTTCCGGCGTGAGCGGTAGCGGCAACGGCGGCAATCCATTGCGGATGGCATCCATTTGCACATTCTCAAGGTGTTTTTTAAGAGCTTCACCAGTCAGCAGAGGCTGGGGCGCGGGCTGCTGCGGTTCGTTAGCTTTTTGCAGGAGCGCGCGGCGGCGTTCCGCATAGGAGGACTGCCGGGAGGATTGTTCCGATTTCGAAATCGGCGCGCCGGCACCCGCTTCCAGTTTGAACAGCGCCACTTCATTGTCCTTGCGGATCATGGCCTCAGACGACTTAACGTCTGCTTCAACCACTTCCAGTCCATCCTGCGGCTCGCCGACGCGGAGGATATAGCTTTTCTTGGTGGAACTATCGACAATGCCGGCCCGCGTGGTGCCATCCGGCCCTTCGAAAAGCATCGAGAGGCGGAGGTTGCGGGCAAAAGACTGCGAAGCGGGCACTTGAACCATTTCGGCTTCGGGCGGTTCCTGACCGAACGGCTTCTTGTCCAGAATGAGCTGGTAACGATTAAATCCTGCATCATCCGCCACGCTGAACGCGGCGGAAACCGACAGGATTAGAATAGTGCGGAGGATCTTCACAGGCAGGGATTATCCGTCCTTGTTTAATTTTCGTCAAGCGGTAGGCTCAGCAACATGAACATTGAATATCGAACACTGAACCGCAGAAGTCAGAAGTTTCAATTCCTTCGGAATTCAATATTTCTGATTTTATGTTCTGCGGTTCTGCTTTCGCCCGGACGGGCGAAAGCGCAGATGCCGCACCGTGTCGCGGTGCTGGTGAACGAAAACTCGCAGAATTCGAAAAAAGCCGCCAATGTTTTTGCCGCCGTGCACGGCGTGCCGAACGTCAATATGGTCTATTTGAATCTTCCGGACTCCATCGTAACCGGTCGTGCCGAGTGTACGCCGGAAGAGTTCAGGCAGTACATTTATAATCCGGCACAGAAAGTCATTGAAGATCGCGGTCTGACCAATCAGGTGCTGGCGTGGGTTTACTCCGTTGACTTTCCAATCCGCGTGGTCACTTCGCCGAACGACCGCCAGCAGATGTCGCTGATGGGGCTGACGTTTACACGCGGCAACGTTCCGTCTGTGGAGATGATTGAAAAGGGGCTTTTTCTGTCGCCGCTGTTCGCCGGGCCGGTCAAAGAAAGCGGGCTGGCAAATCCTTCGCGGTCATTTGATATTTTGCAGGGCGCGCTGAAAGAAAAAATGCCGCTGCCATCGATGATGCTTGGGTACACCGGAGAAAAAGGGAACGACATGGAGACGGTTCTGCGCTGTTTGCAGAACGGAATGCTGGCGCGCCAAAGCGGTCCGCAACATCCGGTTTTGCTGGTGCAGACGGATGATAAAGCCCGTTCCGCTCCTCGCGAATGGCAGTACGCCGAGGTGAAAAAGGAGCTGTCGGCGCGCGGCGGTTCAGCAGAGATTTATACCAACCAGCCGCCGGTACATACCAACCTGCTGGGCGTAATGACCGGCGCGGCTTCGGTAAACCCTGCGGTGTTTGGTACCTTTGCGCCGGGGGCCATGGCGGAACATATGACCAGCTGGTCGGCCGAGTTCCAGAAGGATCAGACCAAATGTACCGAATGGCTGAAGGCTGGCGCGACGGTGACGGCGGGGATGGTGACGGAGCCGTATGCCAACTGGGCCAAGTTTCCGCATGCCCGCTTTTTTGTACATTACGCTTCCGGTTGTTCGGCGATGGAAAGCTTCTATCAGTCGATCTGTAGTCCGGTTCAGGTGCTGTTACTGGGCGATCCGCTTTCGCAGATTGCCGGGCTCCCGGTTGAAATAAAAACCGTCGGACTGAGCAAAGAAATCACCGGCAGTCTCGATTCGGCCTTTGTCGCCGAAGCCAAATTCCCGATTCA
>CAZSSI010000253.1:0-1953 GCA_964609345.1 uncultured Verrucomicrobiota bacterium
AAATGCCACTCGCTCATGTTGTAGGCGACGATCAGCAGGACGGCGGCCAGCGCGCACATTGGAATCAGCGCGGCGTAGTGTCCGAAGAAGAGGAGAATCAAAAGTAACGTGATGGCATGAACGATGCCGGCCAGCGGCGTGGTGCCACCGTTTTTAATATTAGTGGCCGTGCGGGCGATCGCTCCGGTGGCCGGAATGCCGCCGAAAAGCGGTGAGACAATATTAGCAATACCTTGCGCGACCAGCTCCATGTTGGAGCGGTGCTTCTGTCCGGTCATCCCGTCGGCAACCACGGCGGAAAGCAGAGATTCAATCGCTGCCAGCAGAGCAATCGTCAGCGCGGGTTGGAAAAGTCCGCGCATCAGTTCAAGGCTGACGGCGGGAAAAGCGAAAGCAGGCAGATGGTTCGGCACTTCGCCGAAACGGCTGCCGATCGTATCAACCGGCAGTTTCAGCAGCGAAACCAGCAACGTGGTGACGAGAATGGCGACCAGCGAGCCGGGAACACGGCGGGTGATTTTCGGCCAGATAATCATAATCAGCAGCGCCAGCAGTCCGAGCTCGGCGGAAAGCGGATCAATCAGGTGCAGGTGCGTACCGATGGCTTCGAGCTTGCCGATAAACTCGCCGGGAAATTTTTCCAGCTTCATGCCGAGGAACGCCGGAATCTGCGTGATGGCGATAAGCACCGCAATACCGGTGGTGAAGCCGATGATAAGCGGGTAGGGTAGATACTTCAGAACCGAGCCGAGGCGGCAGACGCCCATCAGGACGAGCATCACGCCCGCCATCAGCGTGGCAACCATCAGTCCGGCCATGCCGTAATGCTGGACGATGCCGTAAATGATCACGATGAACGCGCCGGTCGGCCCGCCGATCTGCACCTGACTGCCGCTGAGAAATGAAATGATGAAGCCTGCGATGATGGCGGTGTAAAGTCCCTGTTCCGGCGTAACGCCGGAAGCGATACCGAAAGCGATGGCGAGCGGCAGGGCGACGATACCGGTAATGAGTCCGGCGATCAGATCGTTAGCAAAACGTTTCAGCGAATAGCCGGAACGGTAGCAGGTGAAAATCTGTGGAATCAAACGCGTATGCACGGAACTCCTTTTTGGTCGCAAAAGAAAGCGTCTCTCATATACCTTTCATGTCTGAATTAAAGAAAAATCCTATGAAATTACGATTAAACCAGCTCGATCTGCCGCCGGGATACACACCCGACCAGCTTTTGAAGGCCGCCGCCAAGGCGCTGAAATGCAATCCGTCGGCGCTGAGCGACTTAAAAACTGTCCGCCGCTCGATCGACGCCCGCGGCCGTTCGCCACGCATGACCGTCGCCGTCGAAGTGGAATTTACCGGAAAACTGCCGGCCGGTCTGCGCGACGTTGAGGAAGTTTCCGAACTGAAACCTCTTATCCATGGCCGCTGTCCTCTGACCTCTGACTTCCGTCCTCTAGTGGTTGGCGCCGGTCCCGCCGGACTGATGGCCGCGCTCGGTCTGGCGGAAGCCGGACTTAAGCCGCTGTTGATCGAACGCGGCGAAGCCGCCGCGCCGCGCGCCAAACGGGTTGAAGCGTTCTGGAAAAACGGAACACTGGATGTCGAAAGCAACGTGCTCTACGGCGAAGGCGGTGCGGGACTTTTTTCCGACGGCAAGTTGACCTCGCGCAGTAAAGACCGTCCGCGCGTCCGCCGCTTTCTCGAAGCGCTGGTCAGTTGCGGCGCGTCGCCCGATATTCTGATCGACGCCGAACCGCACATCGGCAGCGACGTACTTGAAGAACTGGTTCCGGCGTTACGCAACCGGATCATCGAACTCGGCGGCGAAGTGCGCTTCGGCGCGCGGCTCGACCGGCTGGAAATTGAAAACGGCGCGGTGCGCGGCGCGGTGATTTCCGGTGAAGAATTCAGAACCGACTGCTGTGTGCTGGCGACCGGCCACAGCGCCCGCGA
>CAZSSI010000254.1:0-1921 GCA_964609345.1 uncultured Verrucomicrobiota bacterium
AACAAGTATCTCGATAAGTTTATGAGCACCTTTCCTTTTGAAGGGCTCACCTTTGACGATGTTTCACTGATCACTCAGTACGCCGACTTCCTGCCCAGCGAAGCCGATATCACCAGCCGCCTGACAACCAACATCAAGGTCAACATTCCATTCATCAGCGCGGCGATGGATACCGTGACCGAAGCCGACATGGCCATCGCGATGGCACTGCACGGCGGCATCGGCGTCATCCACAAAAATCTCGATCCGGACCGGCAGGCTGGCGATGTGGCGCGCGTTAAACATTATCTCAACGGACTCATCAGCAAACCGGTCACGTTCAACATCAACCAGACGCTCGCGCAGATTCAGCAGCACCGGCTGGAAAAAGGCTACAGCTTCAGCGGCTTCCCGATTCTGGATGACGCCGGCAACCTCGCCGGGATTCTGACCACCAAGGATATCAAGTACGCCGCCAACAAGAATGTCCACGCCGGTGACATCATGACGAAAGATGTCATCACCGCGCCGGAAGGCACCGACCTGCGGCAAGCTTATGAGCTCATGAAGGCCAATAAGATCGGCAAACTGCCGCTGGTAAAAAACGGCAAACTGATCGGTCTCTACAGCTACACCGACGTCGCCGACCTGATTGAAAACACCCGCCCGCTCTATAACCGTGACGATCAGTACCGCCTGCGTGCCGCCGCGGGCATCGGCCCCGGCGACTACGTCCGCGCCGAAGGCCTCGCCGCCGCCGAAGTCGATGTGCTCGTCGTCGACACCGCCCACGGCCACAGCAAAGGCGTGATCGAAATGACCGCGTGGGTCAAAAAGAATCTTCCCGGCATCGATGTGATTGCCGGCAACATCGCCACCGGCGAAGCGGCGCTCGCTCTGCGCAAAGCGGGCGCCGACGCCGTCAAAGTCGGCATCGGCCCCGGCTCGATCTGCACCACCCGCGTCGTCGCGGGTGTCGGTATTCCGCAGATCAGCGCGATTTATAACTGCGCCGACGCGCTAAAAGGTTCTATTCCGATCATCGCCGACGGCGGCGTCCGCCACTCCGGCGACATTGCCAAGGCGCTCGTCGCAGGCGCATCCAGCGTCATGATGGGCTCCGTCCTCGCCGGCACCGACGAAAGCCCCGGCGAAAAAATTCTCTACGAAGGCCGCCAGTTCGTCGTCTATCGCGGCATGGGCAGCCTCGATGCCATGAAATCGCGCGAAGGCTCCCGTCAGCGCTACGGACAAAAAGACGGCGCAGAAGACGATCTCGTTCCGCAAGGCATCGAAGGCGTCGTGCCGTACGCTGGTGCCGTCAGCAAAATGCTCAAGCAGTACAGCGGCGGCTTGCAGGCCAGCCTCGGCTACTGCGGATGCCGCACCATTCCTGAACTGCAGGAAAACGGACAGTTCATCCGCGTTTCCCATGCCGGAGCGCTCGAAGGCCACGCCCACGACATCAAGATCACCAAAGAAGCTCCGAACTACAGACGATAGAAATATCGAATAACGAACAAGGAATGATGAAGGTAGAAATGAAAGAGTCTCCCCTTCGACATTCGATATTCCCTGTTCGGTGTTCTGCGGTTCAATTCAATCCAACCGTTGGCGATCTGGAGACAAATGCCAATCGCATCATCGCCGATGCCGAAGGCGCGGCGGGAACCGGCGCTCAACTGATTGTCTTTCCGGAGCTGGCTCTGTGCGGCTATCCGCCCGAAGACCTGATTCTCCGTCCGCAATTCATTCATGACTGCGACAAACAGCTCAAGCGGCTGGCGGACAATCTGCCGCAAGAGGTTTACACCGTCGTCGGCGTGCCGCTGACCGACGGTACCGGACGCTATAACGCCGCCGTGGTTTTCCACGCAGGCAAAGTCGTCGGCATCTACCGCAAAATGCTTTTGCCGAACTACGGCGTCTTTGACGAAAAGCG
>CAZSSI010000255.1:0-1912 GCA_964609345.1 uncultured Verrucomicrobiota bacterium
TTGGCGCGGTCGCGCCAGGTTTCGTCCTCTTTGGACATGTTGTAGCTTTTGACGTAGATGCGTTCGAGCTCTTCGACCGGCGCGGTCTTGAGCGCTTCGGCGTTGGCGAATTCGCGGTAGCCGAGAATGATCAAGCCGAACTGCGTGCCCCAGTCGCCGAGATGATTGTCGGCGATGACGTTGTAACCGAGGGCGCGGTAAAGGCGGTCCAGCGCGTTGCCGATGACGGTCGAGCGGATATGGCCAATGTGCATCGGCTTGGCAACATTCGGGCTGGAATAGTCGATGATGACCGTTTGATTTTTTCCGATGTTCGGAACGCCGAGTTTTGTATCGGCCTGCATGGCGGTGAGCTGTTCGGCCAGCGCGGACGTTTTGAGATGGATATTGATAAAGCCGGGGCCGGCGACTTCGATCTTTTCGACAAACTCCGGAAGAACTGCTTTTTCTACAAACTGCTGAGCGACGGCGCGCGGATTGGTTTTCAGTTCCTTGGCGAGCTTCATGGCGGCTTCGCACTGGCAGTCGCCGAACTCTTCGTTGCGACTTGGAATGACGGTGACCGGCGCAGCGGCGAAGTCCGTCTGCGGGAAGCAGGTGGCGAAGGTTTCGGCGCACCATGCGGAGAGCTGTGTTTCCAATGAGGCGGTTTCTTTTTTCATTCTGTTTCTTCCGGGCTGAAAGCAGGGCGGATGGAACCATATTTTAGAATTCAGTTAAAGCGCCTAATTAGGCTTGTATTCAAGGTATGGAAATTTAAAGTCACGACAGCCGCGACACGAAAGCGCAGGCAAATAGTTAAAGGGAGAGAAAATGGCTACGGAAAAGAAAACTGTAAAAAAGACGGCGACCAAACCGTCCGTGAAAAAAGCCGCTGTTGTAAAACCGGCCGCACCAAAAGCGGTTGTGAAAAAAGCTCCGGCGAAGAAGGTTGTTGCGAAGAAAGAAACGATCCCTCAGGAACGGTTCTACGCGATGGTTAGTGAAGCGGCCTATTTCGCTTCACAGAACGATGGGAACAAAAAAGGTTCTGTCGATTACTGGATGCAAGCGGAAGCGGCAGTACGCGCCAAATTCGACGTTGCCAAATAACAACCAGGCGGACGCTGACTTCCAGTGATTAGAAGTCAGCTGAACGCGGCAAGAATGGCGTCGAGCCATTCTTCTTTTTTCGACTGAAGCATCGGACTCGGATGCGCCGTCAGCACCGGATCATTTCCGGCCGGCACGGTGATCATTTTTTCGCCTTCGATCCGGCTGAGACACTGCTTCGCCAGCGGAATCAGTCCGCTGTCCTGACCCCAGCCAAGAATAAACGGCGCGCCGACTTTCCGGCGCAGCATCGTTTCACGTTCGGCTGTGCGCACTTCACAGAACAAACTGTGCGCCGCGCCGCCGGGCAGGGCGGCGAGCTTTTGAGTGCGGGCAATAAAACTCGGACTCTTCGGATCGCGCAGATCCGAAATATTCAGCACGCGGACGTGATTCCAGTTTCTGGAAACCATGATACGCATAATCTGGTACTGCGTATTGTCCGGCTGCGTCAGCACCAGCGGTTTTTGAAAGCCGTCGGTCAGCGGCATCGTCAGCAGACTGTCGGTATCACCGTCCTCAATCGGACGCGACGAACCGGGGTTCATCATAATCACCACCGCGTCCGGCAGATTTCGCGTCGCGCCGGAATGGCTGAACAGATCGTTTGGATTGGTGCCGGCGCCGACGGCTTCGCGCGGCAGAGATGTGATCTCCAAAACACTGCGGCAAAGCTGCGGCTCTGCGCCGTTAACGGACAGGCGGTAGAAATGTCCGTAACAGCGGAATGTCTTTTTTAATTCGGCGGCGTAGATGAAACCAGTCATGGCGCGGAGTTAATCACAAGATACAAAAAATGCCCACTCTTCTGATTGGAGTC
>CAZSSI010000256.1:0-1894 GCA_964609345.1 uncultured Verrucomicrobiota bacterium
AGGTTCGGTGTCCACCAGCCGGATTTCCCGTCGCCGTCAAACTGCGTATTCGATCCAGTCGTGCCGCCTTGTAAGCGGAAGTCCGGCGAAATCACCGCACAGCCCACCGCCAGCCAGGCGGAAAAATTTTCCGGCTTCCCGCGACTGCGGTTGGCGCCATGACAGTGAATCAGCACCGGAACTTTATGATCCTTCGCCTCCGGCGGAAGCAGCAGCCAGGTATGAACCGGCGTTCCGTCGAGTCCGGCAAACGTCAAATCACGGACGTCAGCCGCTGTGTTCCCCTGGATGTTCAGCGGAACCGACTCGCAACGCCGGATTGTTTCAGCCCAAAAGACGTCAAAATCCGGCCGCTTCGTTTGCGGCACAGCAAGCTTTTCGAGTTCGGCAATCTGCGGCATGGCTTTCTTCTTTCTTTCAACACAGCGGCGAAATAGAATCCGAGCTATGAAAGCATATAAGTCATTCCTTGTCATCTTGCTCGCCACGCTGATTCTTCCAATGCTCGGAACGTCCGCAGAGCCGTCCAAAAGACCGCTCGTTTACCAGATTCCGATCAAAGAGCAAATTGAGCCCGCCCTGCTCTACGTCGTCCGGCGCGGCATCACCGAAGCGAAAAAAGGAAAAGCCGACGCAATTGTTTTCGTCATGGATACGCCCGGCGGCGGCGTAAAAGAGGCGCGCGAAATTATTAACCTGATCGGCCAGATTGACGTGCCGGTTTACACCTTCGTCGAAAAAGACGCTTATTCGGCGGGCGCGATCATCGCGCTGGCCACGAAACACATCTACATGGCGCCCGGCAGCGTTATCGGCGCGGCCACGCCGCTGGTGATGAGTCCGTTCGGCGGCGTCGAAAAAATGCCGGACGCCGTGGAAGAAAAAATGACGTCCGCCGTCGCCGCGATGGTACGCGCCGCCGCCGAACAGGGCGGACACGATCCGCAGCTCGGCGAAGCGATGGTGCGCCGCGAACTCGGCTACACCGTCGGCACCAATGTATTCAGCAAAGCGGGCGAACTGCTCACGCTGACCGCCAGCGAGGCCGAAGGAATTCTTTCCGAAGGCACCGTCAAAGACGTTACGGCCATGCTCGAAAAAGCCGGACTGCCGAACGCTGAAATTAAAACGCTCGAAGTGACACCGGCGGAGCGGATCGCGCGCTTCATCGCAGCATTTGCGCCGATCCTGCTGATGATTGGACTCGGTGGCATCTACATTGAAATTAAAACGCCGGGCTTCGGCCTGCCGGGCATACTCGGCACGGCGGCGCTGGTTCTCTTTTTCTTTGGACACCACATTGCCGGACTGGCTGGCATGGAAGACATCGTCATTTTCATCGTCGGCTTCACCCTGCTCTTCATCGAAGTATTCGTCACGCCCGGCTTCGGCGTACTCGGCGTCAGCGGCATCGCGCTGATTCTTATTTCACTGCTCAACGCCATGACATGGAAAATTCCGGGCCACTTCTGGCCGGCCTTCAACGACAGCACGCTGCAACTGGCCATCGGAAATCTTGCAATGGGTATGACCGGCACCGCGTTAGTCGGATTTTTCGCCGGAAAATATCTGCCGCACTCGCGGGTCTTCCGTCCGATGGTGCTCGGACAGCAGACAACCCGCGCCGAAGGCTTCACCGCCGCGCATGACCAGAGCGAACTGCTCGGCAAAGAAGGTGTGGCGGAAATGAACCTGCGACCGTCCGGCCGCGCACTATTTGGCGACGACCGCGTCAACGTCATCGCCCGCGGCGAATTTATTGAAAAGGGCTCCGCCGTCCGCGTGATCGAAACCTCCGGCAGCCGCATCGTCGTTGAAAAAATCAGCGCGGGAGTTTGATTTTGCGGCGAATGTAGGTGGGCACGTCGAGGTCTTCGCCGTTCCAGATGGTGCG
>CAZSSI010000257.1:0-1886 GCA_964609345.1 uncultured Verrucomicrobiota bacterium
CGAAGTCGGTGTCGGCGGTAATGCCGGAGCCGTCCTGCGGAACAATCCGGATGCCGAGGTTTTCCAATGATTGCCTGCCGCTTGCGAGCATAAGCTCGCGACGCGGGAAGAGTCCAAAGGCTTCTGCGCGATCGGAGCCGGAAACGGAATATCCGGCGTGCGCCGCGAGCTGGGCGATGCCGTTCATCCCCGTTCCGCCGATGCCGATGATATGGATTTTTTTACCGTTCATGCGGGGGAGATTGTTAACCATGTGCCACACGAATGACCAGCCTTCATTCAAATTACGGCTCGGCAGTCACGAAAAATCAGAGAATGGAAAGAGTGCTTTTTTGACAGAATTAACAGGATGTCAGGATGAGGCTGGTTCTGAATGGTCACTTTGCAGGTTTCGGCGACCCGCTTGCGGGTTGACGAATGACTTCGGAAGTGTGGTTGGACGATTCCTTGATGTTTCCATGGCGAATAAAATTGGTCGCAAACATGATGACCTTGGCAAGGACGACAAGCCATGTGATGACAACAACGGCTTGAACGAGAAGGAGGTATCCCTTTCGAAATCCTGCCGATGTGAATGAAAAATGGAGCAAGACAACGAGCCATGTGGCGACACAAACAATTAGAATAGGGAGTCCCCATAGGAGGCGGCGATCATACTTGAGTCCAAGAAACAGGGTTACTGCGCCAAAGGCGATCGCGTAGATCAGCCAATGCCACCATGGTGTTTCCTTTAAGTCGGCCAGTGGTGATCCTGATGATTTCATTTCTTTATCGACGTCCAACAGCGTTATCAGCCTTACCTCGGAAAATTTCCGGGGGGTCTTATTCGGGGTGACGGTAACGCCGGATAAAGGGAGTGTCAAATGCCAAGAAAAGCTGTGAAACCGGTTTGATTTTCAGTAATAGACCAGTGATGAAATTTTATCTCCAGTGGTATTCGCGGCTTCCATCCACCAACACGTTTCTCAAGGAACGGCTGGCGGTGGAGAACAATCTGCCGTCCGGCAAGGTGATCGCGGCGCGCGAGCAGACGCAGGGCCGGGGACGGCTCGATCGCGAATGGGTTTCCTCAACCGGCGAAAATCTGACGTTTTCCATTTTCCTGCGCGGAAGTTATGACCGCCGTAAACTGCCCGCCGCTTCGATGGCCGCGGCGGTCGCCGTCGCTGAACTGCTTGAAGCGGAAGGATTGAAGCCAGCGCTGAAATGGCCGAACGACGTGCTGGTGAACGGTAAAAAAATCTGTGGGATCCTTTCCGAAGGAATTTCCGGCGGCGTGATTGTCGGCATCGGCCTGAACGTCAATATGCAGAACGCGGAGCACATTGATCAGCCCGCCACGTCGGTTTTGATTGAGACCGGTAAACGGCGCGATATCGATGAACTGCTCGGAAAACTGCTCAAGCATCTTTCCGTTCGTCTCGACGAATGGGCGCAGGGCGGATTCTTCGCGATCCGGAAGAACTGGGAGGTAAGAATTCCAAACATCGGCAAATCCGTCACGGTGCGCGACGGCGATGCCGTTCGCACCGGCATTCTGGATGGGTTCGGGCCGGACGGCGAACTGCTTTTGCGCGACAAGACCGGCACAGTCAGTGCCATCTGGGCCGGTGATGTTTCTTTCTGAAACGTTTTCCAAACACTGGGAAAAATGGCATATAAGGTTCCGAGGTTTTGAAACAGGGAGGTTGCATGAGCAAAACGGCGGTACTGAATCAGATTTTGTGGGACGACTTCAGCGGATTAAGCTCTATCGAGAAAGCCCCGTATTTCGTCGAAAACGGCCGGTCGTACCACGCGCTGGTCGCCCAGCAGTTCAGCCGTCCGATGCTTGAAGACCTTTGCTCGCTGGCGACCTGCGTGCGGCGCATTGCCAAATCCCGCGA
>CAZSSI010000258.1:0-1885 GCA_964609345.1 uncultured Verrucomicrobiota bacterium
CTCAACCTGATTTTCACGCTATCGTTGCCGACCGAATACAAAGCCATGAGCCTCGCCGGTTCGGCGGTCGTATCGGAAGCCTTCAACGGACTGACGCTCGGCTGGCGGCTCGGACGTCGTATCGGATCGCCCGGCTGGCTATCCGTACTGGCTGGCGCCGGACGCGCGCTGATCGCCGCCGTGATTATGGGTGCGACGGTGATTTTCATTCACGGCTGGATTTTTCAGGCACTGAATAATCATCTCGTCGGAAAACTGACGCAATTCGTTTCCGTCGGCGGTGCTATCGGCATCGGCATGATCGTTTACCTGCTCGCCTCCGTCCTGCTCTGCCGCCGCGAAGCCGCTCAGGTCTTCAAGGCGGTTTTGCATCGGTGAGCAAAGACTGCTAGATTGCGACCAGACTTTAACTGAGAATATTTTTATGGAACTGATCATTATTGTGCTGATGCTGGCCGTAAACGCTTTGTTTGCGGCCTATGAGATGGCTTTGGCTTCTGTGTCGCGGATCCGTCTGGAGGTTTTGCTGAGATCGAACCGGCGCGGGGCGCGGAGTGCTGTGCGGATGAAGGATCGGCTGGAGGCAAGTCTGGCGGTGATACAGCTGGGCATTACGCTGGCGGGTGCGATTGCGGCGGCCACCGGCGGCGCCGGCGTGGAAGAATGGCTGACGCCGCGGTTTAAAGAGATTTTCGGTCTGTCAGAAGCGGCATCGTCGGTTCTGGCGCTGGTTTGTTTTGTGATTCCGCTGAGCGCGGTGACGATTGTTGCCGCCGAACTGGTTCCGAAAATGATCGGAATCAATAACAAGGAAGCGGTAGTGCTGGCGCTTTCTCCGGCGATGAGTGTGGTTTCGCGGATTTTTCATCCGGTTGTTTTTATCTTCGAGGCGGTGGTGAAGAAGCTGGTGCGGGCGGGGCAAGGCGGGATTTCGGGTGAAAGGCCGCAAGAAGACCAGTCCGGACTGCTGGAACTGCGCGCAGCGGCGGCACTGGCGCGGGCAACGCGCATTATCGGGCCGATGGAGGAGCAGATAGTGATGTCGGCGGTTCAGCTGTCCGCTCGAACCGTGGCGGAGGCGATGGTGCTTATCCGTGATATCGCAACGATTCCGGCGGATTCCAGTTTGCTAGATGCGCTGGTGGAAGCCCATCTGCATATGCATACGCGTTATCCGGTATGCAAGGTGGCGGGCGATCTTCAAACCATCGACGGTTATATTACATTTAAGGATATTGTGACCGCGTTGAAAATTGATCCGGCTGCCAAAGG
The DNA here is from genome assembly GCA_964609345.1 of uncultured Verrucomicrobiota bacterium. Taxonomy (GTDB): domain Bacteria; phylum Verrucomicrobiota; class Kiritimatiellia; order Kiritimatiellales; family Tichowtungiaceae; genus Tichowtungia. Next base: position 1,273 of record CAZSSI010000258.1, read on the forward strand.
ACTGAGTGGAATTATTCGTCCGATATCGCGGATTGCATCGGATACGACGCTGGCTAAAGCACTGACGGATATGATTCGCGACCGGGTTCATATTGCGCTGGTGATGAATGAATCTAAGGTGCTTGGCCTGCTTACGATGGAAGATATCGTGGAGGAACTTGTCGGAGATATTCGTGATGAGTACGACCATCTGCCGATGCATATACATTCGATCGGTGACGGCTGGCTGGTCGGCGGCGGCGTGACAATTGGAACGTTGCGGAATACGCTGGGGGGGTCCGTTTTTGTGGATGCTGATCCGCAAGTGGCGTTCGCCGACTGGGTGGATCGTGTGCGTAACGCTTCGGCGAGGGCCGGTGATACAATTCAGATAGACGGAGTCGATATACTGGTTCGTAAAGTTCGGCGGAACCGGGCGGCGGAAGCCGTCGTGCGCCGGACCGGAGACGGTTCCCGGCCTTAGTCACAGGTATTGAGAAAGTCCGGCGGTGAAGAAGTCGATGATGCTGATTTCGCCGGCGTCATGAATTTCGGTTGAGAGGTTTTGTCCGCCTTCGAGCAGGTCTTCTTTAACCTGCCGGACGATCAACGGATTGTCGGTGAAGATGTTCAG
>CAZSSI010000259.1:0-1873 GCA_964609345.1 uncultured Verrucomicrobiota bacterium
CTGATTCCTTTTTCGGTGCTTCCGTATGAGGCAAAAATCAGTTCGCTTGGATTCGGCGGCTATCTGGCGGTTTACTGGATCACCGCGAATATCCTTTCCCGCTTTTCTTACCGCCGCGCCGTCTGGACAACGGTTTTTGTTTTGCTGGTTTTTGTCGCGCTCTACAGTCTGGTGCAGCATCGCGTTGCACCCAACTTGCTTTTTGGTATGGAGCGTTACACGACGTATTGGCAGGGAGGCCGTCTGGGCGGAACCTATCAGTGTCCCAATCACATTGCTCATCTCTTCCAGATGTGGCTGCCGTTTTGTCTGGTTTTTCTTTTTATTCCGCAGTTCGGCTGGTTCTGGCGCATTTGCTTTGCCTACGCTCTGGCGCTGTTTGGCTTGCTGATCTATCAAACTCAGTCGCGTGCAGGGATTCTCGGTGCCGTCGCGGCGTTGAGCGCCACAGTACTCTTTCTGATTCTGCGCAAAAGCCGCCGGGCGTTTATGGTCGCCCTGCTGGTGGTTCCGTTGCTTGGGGCGGCGACCCTCGGCGGACTCTGGGCAGGCTCCGCGATGTTCCGTACTCGCATGCAACCGGTTGTGAAGGTGCTGTCGCTGGCGGCGGCTGGAGATTGGGAGCGTGTGGTATCCATCGATTTCCGTCCGCAGACCTGGCTCGATACGATTGGGATGATCAAAACCCGGCCGGTCTTCGGATTCGGCCCCGGGAATTACGAGCTGACGTATGAAGATTTCCGCACACGGTGTCAGGCCGTTCGTATCGAAACGGTTCATGCGCACAACGAATACCTTGAACTAACCGCAGAATACGGGCTGGTTGGCGGGGCCTTAGTGCTTTGGGCTCTGATCAGTTTGCTGGTGGTTGCGATTCGCTTCATAAAAACATCAGAGCGTTCCTACCATGCGTTGCCGGTTATTGCTCTGCTGGGTGCGCTGGCCGGTACAGCCGTGCACGGATTTTTCGACTTCGAGCTGCGCAATTTCCCCAACGCCATCATGCTGGCTTTGTTGGCCGGTTGCGCGGTCGCACCGTTGGTGCGGCAGAGATCAGAAATCAGAAATCAGAAGTCAGCGGTTCCTTTTCTGACCTCTGTCCTCTGGCCTCTGACTTCTGTTTTTCTGCTGCTTGCCGCAGTCTGGTCTGTACAGGTCATGAGTTCATCGTGGTTGCACGCTCGCGCCGATCAAATCCTGCTGAAGCAGGACTTCCGCCGGGCTGAAAAGCTTTTTAAAATGGCGGAACAAATCGATCCGCAAAACTGGCGGGCGCAAATGGGCCTTGGGCAGGTTTATTATCATGATCGGTATTATGAACTCGACCCGGCCCGCAAACACGAATGGGCGCTCAAGGAGCAGGCGGCCTATGCGGCGGCCTACCGGACAAACGCAAAAAAAGACGAAGTAATCTACGGGCTGGGGCGTGTTGAACTGTTTCTCGGCAACCGGGATAAAGGGTTGGATTATTTACGGCAGGCGGCGCACTACAAACGCTTCAACGACTTTTTCTGGCGCAAGCTCGGCATCGAACTGCGTAAAGCCGGACTTTATGACGAAGCGCTCAGCACGTTCGAATATGCCCGGAAATTGGACAGCTCCAATGCGACCGTGAAGCGGAACATCGAATGGCTTAAAAAACGCAGAGCAGAACCCTCCAGGTAGGGACGGATCTCCGAGCCGTCCGTAATGTAGCGTTGGCTCTATGAGCCAATTTCTAATGTGTTTTCCGCATCTCTGTTGCTGATTCTCCCAACGTAGACGCGGTGTCCTCACCGCGTTTCTTCAGTGTGGAAGCGGCATCCCTGCCGCTGTACCTGCAAATGCCGAGTCGCCAGCAATGTGAGGTAGGAACGGATCGCCGAGCCGTCCG
>CAZSSI010000260.1:0-1864 GCA_964609345.1 uncultured Verrucomicrobiota bacterium
TTTCCAAACCTTGGAAATTGACCTCACCATGGGCGTACCGTATTCTGTGCCGCTTTTAGATTGCTAATAAACAGGAGAATTTTGATGAAAGTTACTGTAAAAAACACCGGAACCTGCCGCCAGACGCTGAAAATTGAAGTGCCGGCCGAGACGGTGGCCGCCGAGCGCGCCGAGTTGCTGAACTATTACGCCAAGGGCGTTTCCGTGCCGGGTTTCCGTAAAGGCCACGCGCCCAAGGCGCTGGTGGAAAAGAAGTTTGCCAAGGATATGGCCGCCGATCTGAAGGATCGTGTGGTGCCGAAGTTTTACCATGAAGCCATCGAGAAAGAGGGCGTGAAAGTGGTCGCGGTGATTGATGTCAGCGAGCCGGAACTGGTCGAAGGCAAGCCGCTGAAGTTTGAAGTGACAGTTGACGTTCCGCCGGAATTCAAACTGCCGAAGTACGAAGGCATTTCGATCAAGGCCGAGAAGACCGACGTTTCCGAAAAGCAGGTCGAAGAAACCGTCCAGAGCATTCTCCGCCAGCACGCGACCTATGAAGATGTCGCAGGCCGCGCCGCCAACGAAAAAGATATGGTGCAGGTTTCCTACGAATCCACCATCGGCGGCCAGCCGCTGGAAGAAAAAGTTCCGCAGGCGCGCGGCATGGGTCGCGGCAACGGGTACTGGATCACTTGCGACGAAGAGTCGTTCCTGCCCGGCATGGGCAAGGCGCTGACCGGCTCGAAGATCGGTGATAAGAAAGATGTCACCGTTAAATTCCCGGAAGGGTTCATCGTCAAGGAACTGGCTGGCATGAAGGCCGAGTTCAAAGTGGAAGTGACCGGTATGCGCGAAACAAAGCTGCCGGAACTGAATGAAGAATTTTTGAAGAAGATCCGCGTGGAGTCCGAAGCGGAACTGCGTAAGAACATCCGCGAGCATATGGAAGAAGCGGCGAAGAACAAAGAAAAGGGCCGCCAGCAGGACGCTATATGCGAATTTTTGCTCGGCAAGACCAAGCTCGACGTGCCGGAAAGCGCAGTGAAAGAACAGACCCGCAATGTGATGTACGATATGGCCCGTCAGCGCATGATGAGCGGCATGAATCAGGAGCAGATCAAAGCTCAGCAGGAAGACATGATGAAAGAGGCTAAAGAGAAAGCCGAAGAGCAGGTCAAACTGCGCTACATCATCATGGCGATTGCCGACGCGGAAGCCGTCAAAGTGGACGATTCGGAGATTTCTGCCGAAGTCGTTCGTATGGCCGTTCAACAGCGCCGCGATGCCGCCGAATTCCGCAAGGAACTGGAAAAGGAAGGTCATCTGGACTCAGTTGGTGATCAGATCCGTTTTGGGAAAACCGTTGAGTTCCTGCTCGAAAAAGCAAAAATCAAATAGGTTGTAGGTAGCGGGGCCGTTGGCCCCTAAACGAAAGGGCGCAAATGCTTATTCCAATGGTGATTGAACAGACAGGGCGCGGCGAGCGGTCCTATGATATTTATTCGCGTCTGCTGAAAGAGCGGATCATTTTCCTCGGTACCGAAATCAACGATGACGTGAGCAATCTCGTCATCGCGCAGCTGCTGTTTTTGCAGAGCGAAGATGCCGAGAAAGACATCAGCATCTACATCAACTCGCCCGGCGGTGTCGTCACTTCCGGCATGGCGATCTATGACACGATGCAGTTCCTGAAGTGCCCGATCACCACGTACTGCGTCGGTCAGGCCGCCAGCATGGGCGCGGTTCTGCTGTCCGCAGGCACCAAAGGCAAACGCTTCGCACTGCCGAACGCCCGTATTATGATCCATCAGCCGCTCGGCGGCTCGCAGGGCCAAGCCACTGATATCGAAATCCAGACCAAAGAAATTCTCCGTATGAAAAA
>CAZSSI010000261.1:0-1851 GCA_964609345.1 uncultured Verrucomicrobiota bacterium
GCGCCCAGCTTGACGGCCGCGATGGCCAGCACACCGGAACCAGTACCGACATCAAGCATGGTCTTTGCGCCGCTTTGCGGAACAAACCGGTCGAGCTGTTCGAGACAAAAGCGCGTCGTGAAATGATTGCCTGTTCCGAAGCTCAGCCCCGGATTGATCACCAGCTCGATACGGTCGCTCTGCCCGGCGAGCCACGGCGGAACAACGCGCAGGTTCTGGCCAATATCCATCGGTTTAAAATGCTTCTTCCAGCTTTCGGCCCACTCTTCGTCGGCATATTCGCGGATCGCGCGGCCTTTGATAGGAAAATGTTCCAGTGCCCGTGCAGCGATTTCCGCCTCAATGGTGTTGTCGAAATAGATTTCGAGCACACATTCAACGCCGCCCGGTTTTTTCAGTTCAACGACCGTTCTTCCAAGATGTTCTGCCACCCAGTCGCTGATGGGTTCCGCTGCACTTTGCGCCGTCATTAGCGTCAGAATCGCTCCGCCTTTTGGTTTTTCCATTTTCATATGCGGGCTTATACCGTAAATTCCCTGCCAATGAAAACTGTTGTGGCGGAAACTGTGCTTTTAGGCCGCGAGGCGTTCGAAACGCTCGGCGAAGTCGTCGTTATCCCCGACCGGCAGATTTTTCCGGCGCAGATCAAAGATGCCGACGCACTGATCGTCCGCTCCAAAACCAAAGTCACGCCGGAGCTGCTCGCTGGCTCCGCCATTCGTTTCGTCGGTACCGCCACCGCCGGATTTGAGCACATGGATTTTCAATATCTAAAAAGCCGCGGTATCGGGTGGTGTGCCGCGCCGGGCTGTAACGCCGACAGCGTCGCCGATTACATCACCGCCGCGCTACTGAACCTGCATAGTTTCCACGGGTTGGATCTCGATGGCCGGACGCTCGGCATCATCGGTGTCGGACAGGTCGGCTCGCGCATCGCAAAACGCGCCGAAGCGCTCGGACTGCGCGTTCTGCTCAATGACCCGCCGCGCGCCGCGCGCGAGGGTTCCGCCGGATTCCAATCTCTGGAAAAACTGCTGGCGGAATCCGATATCGTCTCGCTTCACGTTCCGCTGATTAAGGAAAAACCGTGGCCGACGCTATGTATGGCGGACTGCCGCTTCTTCGAACAAATGAAGCGTGGCTCTGTTTTCATCAACGCCGCCCGCGGTAAAGTGCTTGATGCCGACGCTCTGCTACTCGCGAAAGAAACCGGCATTATCACACACGCCGTGCTCGACGTCTGGGATCCGGAGCCGGCTATCCGCACCGATATGCTCCGGATGGCCACGATTGGAACACCACATATCGCCGGCTATTCGTTTGAAGGCAAGCTGAATGGCACCATTCAAGTTTACCGTGAAGCCTGCCGCTTCTTCGAAACAGCTCAGGTTTGGAATCCTGCTCCGCGGCTGCCTGCAGTCGCCGTGCCGGAACTGAAGATTGATTCTCGTGGCAAAGCCGACATCGAGGTTCTGGCCGAAGCCGTCGCGGCGGTGTATGACATTTGCGCTGACCAGCTGACCGTCGAAACCGCCGCCCGATTTGACAAACTGCGGGCAACTTATGGCGTGCGGCGGGAATTTAAGAACACAACCGTTCTTCTTTCGGAAATCCGTCCGGTGTTGAGCAAAAAATTACAGCAGGCTGGATTCACTCTGCCGACGGTTTGCGCAACAAATAATGGGTAAGACAAAGGCGGCATTTCATCAACTGAACATTCGGACGAAGCCAGCGCACGAACCAGTTCCGCCGAACGCGATGAGATGCGCCTTCCCGCCCACACGCTGGGCATATGTCCTTGGAATGTACTCTCAGCAGCATTTCATTCCCCTTTAATCACGGGAAAATAGT
>CAZSSI010000262.1:0-1845 GCA_964609345.1 uncultured Verrucomicrobiota bacterium
CGGCGTACTGCACCTTTCTATTCTAATCGAAACCATGCGCCGCGAAGGCTTCGAGTTGACCGTTGCTCAGCCGCGCGTTATTTTCCGCACGCATCACGGCGTCAAAGAAGAACCTATCGAAATTCTGACGGTCGACGTGCCGGACGAGTACGCCGGCAAAGCCATCGAACTGATCGGCCAGCGCCGCGGTGAAATGATCCGCATGGATCAGCTCGGTCTGCGCAAAAATATGACTTTCCACATTCCTACCCGCGGACTGATCGGGCTGCGCAGTAAAATGATGACCGCCACGGCGGGCGAGGGGATTATTAACCATCGCTTCCTACACTACGCACCGTATACCGGCGAAATCAACCACCGCAACAATGGCGTGCTCATCAGCATGGGCAATGGATCTTCTGTGGCGTTCGCCATCGACGGTTTGCAACAACGCGGCATTTTCTTCATCGATCCCGGCGTAGAGTGCTACGAAGGAATGATTGTCGGCGAGCATTGCCTCGATAAGGATCTGCTCGTCAACGTGCAGAAAGCCAAACAGCTTACCAACATGCGCGCTTCCGGCTCCGACCGCGCCATGAAAATTGCTCCGGCGCAAAAACAGAGCCTCGAAGAAGCGCTGGAATACATCAAGGATGATGAGCTGGTTGAAGTTACGCCGCACAACGTCCGCCTGCGCAAGCGCTACCTCACCGACAACGAGCGCAAACGGATGAAACGCTCCTCCGCCGACGAGGAATAGTCGCTTGGTAGGTTTTACCGCGTGGCGCGAGCCGCCGCTAAAACCTCTTTGAGCGGAACGCCGTTTGCTTCGGCCAGTTTGCGACAGTCGTCGTATTCCGGAGTTATCGTGCAGACTTTGCCGTTGATGGAGCTGACCTTCACCCGCACAGAACCCCACGGCGTTTCAACCGTTTCTTCGCGCCGTACAGCGGCGGTACGCTGCACGGCGTAGCGGCGGATTCCAATCGTCGTGGTTTCCGTGAAAATAATTTTTTCAACTTCACCCTGAAGTGCGACAGGTGCGAGTACCGAAAGCGTCACCGCTGGACGGTTTTTCTTCATCTGAATCGGAGTCAGCCAGACATCGAGTGCGCCGGCTTTGAAAAGCCGCTCCATGACATAGTCGAAAATCTGCGGGTTGCTGTCGTCGATATTGGTTTCCATCACCAGTAGTTCGTCGGATTTTTCGGTAATGGTGCCGAGTTGCACACGCAGGACATTCGGAATATCGAGATCCCAACCGCCTGCACCGTACGCGGTTTTGTCTGAAACAAAACCGGCTGGGCGGTCGCCGAAGCCGTCGCACAGCGTTGCGAGCAGCGCGGCGCCGGTCGGCGTCAGAAGTTCTTTTTCAATCTCGCCGTGTGTATATGGGATGCCGGTTAAAAGTTCTGCTGTCGCCGGAGCCGGAACCGGCATCGAACCATGGGCGCATTGGATTATGCCGTGTCCGGTGCGCAGATTTCCGGCGTAAACTTTTTCGATGCCGAGCGCTTCGAGCCCGAACACCGTTCCGACGATATCGATAATGGCGTCCACGCCGCCGACTTCATGGAAATGAATTTTATCCACCGTCGTGCCGTGAACTTTCGCCTCGGCTTCGGCGAGCTTGGTGAAAACAGCAATGCTTCGGGCTTTCACCGTCGCGGAGAGATTCGCGACCTCGATGATTTTGATGATATCAGCAAGGTGGCGGTGCGGCTGATGTCCGGCGTGATCTAGCTCTATATCAAAATGCGTCGCGCTGATGCCGCGCTTCACAACCTTTTCGATTTTCAGCTGATAGCCGAAAACGGGCAGGGCGCTCACCATGTTCCGGAAAACGTTTTCCGGAAGCCCCACATC
>CAZSSI010000263.1:0-1840 GCA_964609345.1 uncultured Verrucomicrobiota bacterium
AATTCGAGCAGGCCGACGTTGCGAATGTCCGGCCTGAGATAAATGTCCGGCGGATTGAATTTTAACCGATGACGAATCATGGACGCTTCCATGATTTCAAACCCGCCGATGACGGTGTCGAAAAAAGACGGACGGTGCGTTTCGTCCACATGACGGACTCCGCCAACATCCATGGCAATTACCAAATCGCACTCGTCCTGAAGCAAATCGTAAGGCAGAGGATTCACGACACCGCCGTCGAGCAGCAATTTTCCGTCGCGCTCGACTGGCGTGAAAACGCCCGGAATGGCAATACTGGCGCGCACGGCGGAGAGCAGGTCGCCCGATTTAAAAATAACTTCCGACGCGTCGCCGTAATCGGCTGCTGTGACAACCAGCGGAATTTTCAATTCCTCAAACGTCACGCATTTCACAAAGTCGGAGAGGAAGCGGATGATTTTTTCGCCTTTGAACAGTCCGCTGCGGTCGAATGAAGGATCGAGCAGAGCCGCCCAGCGGCGCAAGTCATGGCGGTCAAGAATGCCGTGCCGCTTTTCCGGACGCGGCGTCTGCCAATGATAAACCAGATCGCGCATTTCTTTTCCGGCAAGTCCGGAGGCGTAGAGCGCGCCCATCACCGCGCCGATGCTGGTACCGGCAATCCGGTGCGGGCGGATGCCGAGTTCGTCGAGCGTTTCGAGCACCTGAATATGCGCCAGCCCGCGCGCGCCGCCGCCGCCCAGCGCCAGCCCGATCTTCTGAATCTTCGGCTTTCTGCGCAACCATTTCATAATGTGTTTCCAATTCTATACGATGTACGTCGAAGCCGCGGTGTCTCCGCCTCTTCCGGTCCAGTTGGTGTGGAAAAATTCGCCGCGCGGTTTGTCGATCCGCTCGTAAGTGTGCGCGCCGAAATAGTCGCGCTGAGCCTGAAGCAGATTGGCCGGAAGACGCGCGGCGCGATAACCGTCGTAATAAGCAAGCGCCGCTCCAATCGCCGGCATTGGAATTCCAAGTTCGACCGATTTACAAACCGCCCGCCGCCAGCCGACCTGCGCTTTTTCAACTGCATTTTTAAAGAACGGTGCCAACAGCAGATTGACTAAATCAGGATCGGCATCGAACGCCTCTTTGATTTTTCCGAGGAACACCGAGCGGATGATACAGCCGCCGCGCCACATCAGCGCGATGCCGCCGTTGTTGAGTTTCCAGCCGTATTCTGCGGCGGCGGCGCGCATCAGCTGGTAGCCCTGAGCGTAGGAAACAATTTTGGCGGCGTAGAGCGCCTGCCGAAGGTCTTCAATCAGCATCGATTTATCACCGGTAAATTTTGCGGCCGGGCCTTTCAAAACTTTGGCGGCGGCCACGCGCTCATCTTTGATCGCGGAAAGACAGCGGGCGAAGACTGCTTCGCCGATCAGCGTCAGCGGCTGGCCGAGGTCGAGCGCGGAAACCGCCGTCCATTTGCCGGTCCCCTTCTGTCCGGCGGCGTCGAGAATCTGATCAATCACCGCTTCGCCGGATTCAGTTTTATAGCCGAAAATGTCGCGGGTGATTTCAATCAGATAGGAATCGAGCTCGCCTTTATTCCATTCACTGAACACCGCGCACATTTCTTCGTTCGACAGACCGAGTCCTTCCTTCATCAGCTGGTAGGTCTCGCAAATCATCTGCATGTCGCCGTATTCAATGCCGTTGTGAACCATCTTCACAAAATGGCCTGCGCCGTTTTCGCCGACCCATTCGCAACAGGGCGCGCCGGTTTCCGTCTGTGCGCAGATTTTCTGGAAGATCGGTTTGACTGCAGGCCATGCCGCGGATGATCCACCAGGCATGATGGACGGGCCGAGCAACGCACCTT
>CAZSSI010000264.1:0-1791 GCA_964609345.1 uncultured Verrucomicrobiota bacterium
CGATCAGCTCGCGGCTCGGTAGAGAATATTTCATCCCTTCGTGACCCATGGCGATGCCGTCGCAGACGCCGATGACATTAAATTCGCGCGGTGTTCCGCCCGCTTCGCGGACGGCGTCACAGATCAGCCGTCCGACCTGATTAAGGTGAACGTGTCCGGGAATCACTTCGTTGAAGGAATTGCAGACGGCGATGAATGGCTTCTTGATGTCTTCATCGGTCAGGCCGGTGGCATGCATCAGGCTGCGGTGGGGCGCGCGTTCCATTCCTTTTTTGACTCTGTCACTGTTCATAACGAATTCCTTTCCTTAAAAAACGATCGACTTCATCGCATATTCCGGTAGCTTGTCCGGCTCAAAACCTGAACGCACAGAGAATACGTTCCGAAAAAATATTATGAAGACAAATTTTATCGCAACTGCAGTTCTTCTCGCCGCCGGCGCTCTCTATGCCGAAGAACCAGCCACCAATGTCCCGCCGATTGTGGTGACCGCTGCGGCGCAAACCGCCGGAAACGCGGCGATCCACGAAGTGCTGCGTGCCGAGCCGGGCGTGGTACTTAATTCGCAGGGCGGATCCCAAAATGACCTTTCTATCCGCGGCAGTTCCTTCAGCGGCGCCGGCCTTTCCCTCGGCGGGCTGACGTTGCGTAACCCGCAAACGGAACATTTTAACGCCGAACTGCCGGTGCCCGCCGCAATGCTTTCGCGTCCGTCCGTGCTGACCGGACTTAACAATCAGGGCGGACACCTGACCGGCACGGTCGGATTTGATCTTCTTCCAATCGTCGGAAAAAAACAGGTTGAGGCCGGTGTCGGCTCGGATCACCGCGACTGGCAGAGCGCGCTGGTTCAGCAGATGCTCACCAAAGATGTCGGCATCGGCGTTTTCGCCGGACGTGAGTCGGCTGAAGGCGTAGATTACGACGATAACAACTTCGACCGCGACTATGCCGGCGGACATGCCCAGTACCGCAAAGACGACGCACAAGTCGACTTCCTCGCCGCGCATCAGGAAAAGAAGTTCGGCGCGCGCGGTTATTATGGTGTTTCCGACACCCGTGCCGCCAGTGAAGATACTGAAGATACTCTAGCTTATCTCGCCGCCCGCAAGGGCGATCTGAAAACAGATTATCTACGCGGCGGGGTTTCTTGGCACGAGTTCAAAGACAATTATTACATCCCATCCTACCCTTATGAAAACCACACCCGGTCACAAACCGTTTCGACTTTCTTCGACGGACGAACCATGGAAGTAAACGGCTGGGCACTCGGCTGGCGTGCTGATGCAGATCAAGAGCGCATGACCAGCACGAAAATGAGGAATCATCAACGCACACACGGCGGAGTTTTACTGTTACCGCAGTGGCAGGGCGACCGGTTAAAACTCACGGGCGGCGGGCGCAGCGAATTTTTCAACGGCGATTCGCCATACTGGTTGCCGCAGGCGGGCGCTGAATATCTACTTTCCGATAACCTGACCACGTTCGTTTCCTACACCGAAACCGTTCGTCAACCTTCTTATACCGAGCTTTACTATCTCTCACCCGTCAGTGCCGGAGATCCCGCTCTGGAACCCCAAACTGAACAGCAGACGGAAATCGGCTTTAAGGGAACCCCATCGGAACACACCGACTGGAAAGTCGCCGCGTTTCACCGCCGCTCGCACAATACAATCGACTGGATGACGACAGCGGCAACGCCGTACAACTGGAAGGCGACTGATATCGGAAGCCTCGATGTGTACGGCACCGAAACGCGCCTCGGCTGGTATCCGGCGCAAAATCTTGAAA
>CAZSSI010000265.1:0-1787 GCA_964609345.1 uncultured Verrucomicrobiota bacterium
CCCGAAGGTTCGGGAAAATCGACACAGGCCAAGACGCTGATCCGGCGGCTGGCCGGTTGCGGCATTGAAGCGGTATACGCCCGCGAGCCGGGCGGCACGGCGATTGGTGAAGCAATCCGCAATATTCTACAGCATAATGAGGCGGGCGAAGCACCGTGTGATCGGGCGGAACTGCTGCTGTTCGAAGCCAGCCGCAATCAGCTGGTTGAAAAGGTGATCCGCCCGCACCTCAAAAAAGGCATATGGGTAATCTGCGACCGTTTTATGGATTCGACCACCGCCTATCAGGGGTACGGTCGCAACCTGCCGGTCGACGAGATTCAGGCCATCAACCGGTTCAGCGTCAACGGCGTTTCTCCCGATCTGACTCTGTTGCTTGATCTGGATGTCGAAACTGGTTTCAAACGGATCGCCCAGCGCTACCTTGCGCTCGGCGAATCGGCGGATCGCTTCGAACAGGAAGACCGCACGTTTCACGAACGGGTTCGAGAAGGTTATTTGAGAATGGCGAAAGAGGATCCAAAACGTTTTTACATCATCAACGCCGCAAAAAAACCTGACGCCGTCGCCATTGCAATCTGGGATACCGTTACCGATGTCTTCCGGCAGTCAATTTAGCTCCGCTTGGACGGGCATCGAAGCGGGCTGGAATAATGGTCAGCTGGCGCATGCCTATCTACTACAAGGCGCACCGCACGGCGCGGCACTGCGCTTTACCGAAAAACTGCTCAATCTGATTTTTAAAAATCATCCGCAGGTTCAGACACACGTTCATCCCGACATCGTCTGGATCGAACCGCAAAGCAAGAGTCGTCAGATTGTCATTGATGAAATCCGCGACCTGATCCGCCAGCTTTCGCAAACCTCATTCGCGGGCGGATGGAAAGCCGGTGTGATTCTGTGCGCAGATCGCATGACCGATCAGGCCGCCAACGCATTGCTGAAGACGCTCGAAGAACCGTCGGCCAAAACCCTGCTGATTCTGATCACCGACGAGCCGCAAGCGCTGTTGCCGACCATTTCGTCGCGCTGTCAGCGCATCTCGCTGGCCGACGAAGATGAAGCGGTTGCCAGACATTGGAAAGATCCTCTACTCGACATTCTCGGTGAACTGCCGCCCGCGAGTATTCCGGAAGCGAGTCTGTTTACAGGCCGTATTACCGGCATTCTCAACGAGCTGAAAGAAGAATTTGAAACCGAAGAATCCGACCGTCTGCCGGAAGATTTATCGGCCAAGGACGCCAAAGACCTGCTGGCCGCCCGTTCGACAGCGCGTCTGATTGAGTCGCGCACTGAAATTTTGCGTACCATGCTTCAATGGCAGCGCGACGTGCTCATACTGGTTCTGGCGCAGGACGAAGGTGCCCTGCACTTTCAGGACGATACCGAACAACTAAAACGGCAGGCGATGATCTGTACGCGGGCCGATGCGCTTCGACGCATCGCCGCAGTGGATGAAATGAGCCGTCAGTTTGACCGCAACCTCCCCGCTGAACTGGTGTTCAATAACTACTTCGCTCAGCTGGTATAAACACTTTGTTTCCAACCGGTGGTTCAAATCCTCAAGTCGCCTCCAGCCAATCCATAACCGGAATATCGAAGCCGGTGCCGTGCTGGTAATTATAGGTGGCAGTGCGGAGAGCTTCGCCGATGGCTGAGAGGTCGTAATCAAACTGTCCGTCGAACGGAATTTCGTTACGGGCGAATCCGCCGGAATCTTCCGACAACAACTTGATTCCAAAACGTTCCGGTTCGCGGGCGATTTCACTGTGTGCGGTCAGCGCGAA
>CAZSSI010000266.1:0-1782 GCA_964609345.1 uncultured Verrucomicrobiota bacterium
ATTTCGGCGGAGCGTACGACGCGTGGAAACAATGCCTTCATCCCGACGATATCGATCGGGCCTCTGTCGAAGTAGCCGCCGCCGAGCGCGGCGTAAAACCGTTCGATACCGAATTCCGCATTATCCGTCCGGACAACGGCACCGTCCGCCATATCCGCGCCTTCGGCAAGGTGATCCGTGACAAAGACGGAACTCCCTTGCACATGATCGGCACCAATCAGGACATTACCGACCACGTCGAAGATGAAAAGCGCTTCCGGATGCTGTTTGAAACCATGAATAGTTGCGTGGCCATCTACAAGCCGTTAGCCAATAACAGCGACTTCGAATTTGTAGACATGAACCCGATCGGGCTTCGGTCTTCCAAAATTTCCCGCGAAGACCTGATTGGCAGAAAGGTAACCGAGGTCTTCCCCGACGTCAAAGCGTCGGGCGTGTTCGGTGCTCTTCAGCGTGTGGCAAGAACCGGCACACCGGAATATCTTCCGCTCAGGCACTACAAAGATGAGCGTATCGAGCTGTGGGTGGAAAATCATATTTTCAAACTTCCATCCGGACTCGTGGTCGCCGTTTATGAAGACATCACCGAGAAACATCAGGCGGAAGAAGCGCTGCGCAAAAGCGAAGAGGAGTTCAGATTGACCCTTAATGATTTGCAGGTGGGAGTCGTCGTGCACCATGCCGACACCAGCATTCTGCTCAGCAATCCTCAAGCCTGTCACCTGCTGGGGCTCACGACCGAACAGATTGCCGGCAAAACCGCGGTCGATCCGGCCTGGTGTTTTGTGAAGGAAGATTTATCCGTGATGGATATCCGCGAATATCCCGTCAATCAGGTTGTCTCAACCAAAGAAAAACTTTCCAATTTGACTCTGGGAATCCGGCACCCAGAGCAAGAGGAAATCACCTGGGTGCTGGTCAGTGCCGTCCCGGTCTTTACAGAGCAAAACGAATTGATCCGGGTCATTGTGAATTTCATCGATATCACAGACAAAAAACTCGCAGAACAGGAACTCAGCCAGTTCAGCTGGTTACTGGAAAAAGAGAGCGGTAAGTCGTCTGCGGCGATTTCATCGGAGTACGGCGATTTAACCGAACTGAATCAAAATGGCATCATTCTGCACTCAGTCGGCAGGCAAATGCTAAAAACCCTGTCAGATGATGTAATGGATATGCTCGACACCTGCGTCGCGGTGTATGAAAAAAACGGAGATTATGCCTTTGGAACCTTTGTTTCCCCCTGGTGCGGAACACTCGACCATGCTTCGCGCCGACTTTGCCAAACGGACGACAACGCCCAGGCCCTGAGTTGCGGCAACTGGCTGTGCCACGACAGCTGCTGGCTCCTTTCCAAAGAGGCGCTGGAATCCGGCGAGCCAGTCGATCGCGAATGTGCAGGCGGACTGCGCATCTATGCCGTCCCCATTCGTTCCGACGATAAGGTCATCGGCGTGATTAATTTCGGGTACGGCACCCCGCCCGTAGCGGCAACCAAACGGAAAGAACTGTGCCATCAATACCAAATTGACCCGGCGGTTCTGCGATGCGCTTCCGAGGCCTACAAACCCCGCCCGCCATTCATCATTGAAGTCGCCAAACGGCGGCTCCAATCCATTGCCCGGCTGATTGGCGAAGTCGTCAGCCGCCAGCAAATTGAAGGGATATTGTCCGCCCGCAATCAAGAACTCGAACGGTTTAACAAAGCCGCCGTCGGACGCGAACTGCGGATGATTGAACTGAAGAAAGAGGTTAACGCGCTTTGTCGGGAACTTGGGAAGCCCG
>CAZSSI010000267.1:0-1769 GCA_964609345.1 uncultured Verrucomicrobiota bacterium
CATCCCGCCAGTGTAACCAGATAGATTGCAACTGCTTGGCGTCCCATTGTTTTAAAGACGGTGGCGATGGTCGCGGCGTTGGTGGCTGGGCCGGTGATCAGAAAGACCAGCGCGGCGCCGGGCGAAAGCCCCATGCCGATCATGGCGAGCGCAACCGGGATGGAGCCGGTGGAACAGACGTAGAGCGGGATCCCGAGCGCCATGACGGCCAGCATCGAAAGCCATTCGGAGCTAAGGTAGCGGACGAAAAAGTCGTCCGGAACCAGTGCGCCGAGCAGGCCGGAGATGATAACGCCGATCAACAGGGCGCGGCCAATATCGCGCGGCAGAGTGCCGAACCCATAAACAAAAACCTGCTTCCATTTGCTGGCACCGGTTTTCCGGTTGCAGGTCGGGCAGTCGTCATCACTGCATTTGTCACTGGATTCTTCGGACGGCGGCGTCAAGGCTTCGACTGCTGCGCCGCAAATAACGCCGGTGATAAACGCCACGGCCATACGGAAAATCGCAAAGAGCGGGCCGAGCAGTCCCCAGGTGGCGGCGATGCTATCTACGCCGGTTTGCGGCGTGGAGGTGAGAAACGAAATCGCCGCGCCTTTGGTTGCGCCGTGGCGGCGTAGCGAGGCGGCGACAGGAATGACGCTGCATGAACAGAGCGGAATCGGTACGCCGAGCAACGAGGCTTTCACAATTTGCCAGAGCCCGCGTTTGCCGAGGTGCTTCTCGATGAATGAAACGGGAACAAATGCGCTGAGTACGCCTGCCACGAAAAAGCCGAGCAGGAGATAGGGTGCCATGATGGCTGTTACGTTCCATGCCTTAACGATGATGTCGCTGAGCAGTTCCATGAGTTTACTCCAAAACACAATTGACGATGCTGGAATATTGGAATAAGGGAATATTGGGTTCAGGGATGAATATGTTCCTGCTTTCCATCATTCCACTATTCCATCGTTCCATTATTCCTCTTTTTCCGTAAACTTGACGCAGGTCAAGGAGCTGTTTTCGGAAGTGAGCATAATCCCTGGCATTGAATGTAGGAAACCAAAACCGAAAGGAACTCTCATGAGCATGTTTTGTTATCAGTGTGAACAGACCGTCAAATGCACCGGATGCACCACCTTTGGCGTATGCGGAAAAGATCCGGATACTTCCACGCTTCAGGATTTGCTGGTCGAAGTGTGCAAGCAGATTGCCGTCGCCGCAAAAGGCAAAAAAAACCGTGCCGCCGACCTCTACGTGATGGAAGGACTTTTTACCACCGTCACCAACGTCAACTTTGACCCGGAAGATATCGCTGGCGTCATCCGCCGCGGCGCGGACGTACTCAAAGAGCTTGGCGCAAAATCGACGATCGATTTTAACGCCAATCTCGCCGGCCTGATTAAACAAGGAGAAGCCGTCGGCGTTGTCAGTCGTAAACAAAAATTCGGCGACGACATTGCCGGCCTGCTGGATTTGGTTCTGTTTGGTCTTAAAGGCACGGCAGCCTATGCAGATCACGCCTATGTCCTCGGCAAAGAAGATCCGGCAGTTTTCGCCTTCTTCCACGAAGCACTGGCGACTCTCAAGAACGGCCCGGCGACCGTCGATGTTCTTTTGCCGCTGGCTCTGAAAGTCGGCGAAGTCAATCTGACCGTTATGGGACTGCTCGACGCCGCCAACACCGAAACCTACGGACATCCCGTGCCGACTCCGGTGAACATCAAGGCGGTCAAAGGCAAAGCGATTCTCGTGTCGGGTCACGACCTGAAAGACCTCGACCTGCT
>CAZSSI010000268.1:0-1759 GCA_964609345.1 uncultured Verrucomicrobiota bacterium
CAAATGATGGATCTCGCCGAGAAGGGCATCAAAGAACTTCTCGAAGCGCAGAAAGCTGATTAGAGAAAATTCAGAAGAACTGTAGCCGCACAAATTTTTTGGTGGTTCGGCGTAGACGAGGCTTCCAGCCTCGTTTGCATGGGCAAAGCGTGTAGTTTCACCGAACGAGGCTGGAAGCCTCGTCTACGATAGAGAGGCTACAGTTCTTCTAAAAATGCTTTAGTCGCAAAAAGGCGCAAACATTGCAGCTTCAACGGTCGGAATCGAGAAATCGGTTTCGACCTTTTTTGTATCCAGCGGCCGAGGGAAAGTCGGTTTACAAAAGACCTTCGTATGATATCCTTTGTCCGCAGGGCGGGTAAGTTGGTGAAGGTTGGAGGCGAGTATGAAAATCCAAGTTAAGCTGGTCGGGTTTGTTTCTGCAGCCTTGGTTGTTCCGTTGCTTCTCGGGGTTTTTTATGTCCGGCATTTTGGTCGGCTCTATTATCAAAAACAGCAGGGAATCATTCACCTGATGATCGCCGAAGAGCTGGCGGGGACGCTTCAGGATGGGATCCGGCAGAAGTTTGAACAGGTTTTAAACTGGGCAGCGATCAGCCCGCTTCCTTCACTGGTTGCTGCGGTTCCGGCTCCGCAACCCGATATGGCGGATATTTTGCGGGTGGAATCCATGTGGTCGAAATCTCCCAAGGCAGGAAGCGTCGAGCAGATGATCCTGTTATCGCCGGTTTCAGCCGCCATCCACGCGTTTCAGCAATTGAATCCGGAATTTGCTGAAATCCTGATGACCGACCGGTACGGACGGCTGATCGGGGCCAGTAACCCGGCCACGGACTTCTGGCAGGCGGATGAGGCGTGGTGGACCTCCGCCGCTGTTCTTCCGGCGGGAAGCGGGCACATTCAAGGACTGGTCTATGATGAAAGCTCCGCCGTGATGGCCATTGATATGGTTTTTCCCGTGTACAGCACAGGGAGCCCGTCGGAATTTCTCGGCGTATTAAAAGTCAGCCTGAATGCGACACGTTTTCTCCAACGGGCCGCGCCCCGGTTTTGGAATCAGGCCATTGCCCGTGATCTGGTTTTTCCAGACGGACGGATGTTTGCCTGTATTAACCTCGGCGACAACCCCGAATTTTCACAGCTTCCCTTAGACGTTCTGAAACAGCTGATGACGGCGCCTGAGCATTGGGGGACGGTTGAAATTTTCCCCGGAACCCTGTCTTTGGCGGCCATGGCACCGATCCGGATTATGGAATCGCCGGACGGAAAGAACGGCGGCGAACTCTATGCGGTGGTATCGAGCGACCTGAACGCCGCCATGATGCCGGTTCGGGAAATGCTCCGTCAGCTCACCGTCTGGGGAATCACCGCCTCTTTGCTGATCGCCGTCATCGCCTATCTGCTGGCCACCTACTGGTTTGCCCGTCCGATCAAAAAACTGCGCAACGCCTCGCAAAGCTTCGTGCACTACATCAAGCAGAGCGAGGAGGGGCGGTTCGAAGATTCATGGGAAAGCCGCCAGAAGGTCCGGCAGCACATGAAGGAACTGGAAACCATTCGCAACCGCGACGAGCTGCATGGACTCGCCCTCGACTTCATTCGCATGGGTGACCGGATGCTCATCTTCTTCCGCCAGATCGAAGAGCGCCTCACCAACAAAAAGAAGTGAAAGAGCCGTTGCTAAAGAGCAGATAGCCCAGACGATGGGTCTCGACGAGAAGGGCATCAAATAACTCCTCGAAGCGCAGAAAGTCTAGGG
>CAZSSI010000269.1:0-1755 GCA_964609345.1 uncultured Verrucomicrobiota bacterium
CTCTGGTGCACCGGCGACCTGATGCGTAAATGTGATCAGGCAACTATTCTGGCCGGAGCCTATGATCTGGCGCATGGACGGATGCACGATCCTTCCGCTTACTACCAGTATGACAAAACCTATGTCGTTTACTGGGTTTGTGCCGCTGTTCTGAAACTCTTCCCGTCCGGAAGTTCGCCGATCGCCGTCACGAATATGGGGCTGGCGCTTATATTCTGGTCTGCGCTGACGGTTTTTGTTGTGCGTTTCCGGCGAACGCTGGATCCGTTGGTTTTGTTGTGCTTCTTGACGGCGCCGGCGGTTTTGCTGAACACGCTTTATGTGAATAGCTCCGTTTTGTCATCGGCCTTTCTGCTGCTGAGCGCGGCATTTCTTCTGCAGGATAAAAAACACGGCGGCTGGCTTGCGGCACTGTTTTTCTTCCTTTCCGTCGGCTCGCGAGCTGACGCAATCCTGCTCCTTCCTCTGCTTCTTTGGCTGATCACGCCGTTCTCTGCCATCGGAAAGTTTCCGTCCGGATTTTCCAATCACTTGAAACTTTGTGCGGCGGGCGTACTTGCGTTAGTGGCGGGCCGGATGCTCAGTTCGGGTGCTGGAGCAACGATTGATCCGTTTTTCAATCTGAAGATGGTCGCCGGTTACACGGTTTTTGGTTTCGGTGCCGCCGGGCTGCTTTTCGTTTTATATTCTTTCCGCCTGATTGCGCAACCAGCCGAAAAACGCGGATTGGAAAAACTATACGTATTCGCCGGGCTGGCGGCATTTCTTTTGCCGGTTCTGTTTTTTATCCCGCAACTGCACGCCCCGCGTTATTTCTGGCGCGGCTGTGAAGCCGTTCTCCTGCTGGCGGTGTCCGGACGACTTCCGGTGTGGAATAACCGGACAGTCAAAATAATAATCATGTCGGCGGCTGTACTGCCTCTGGTTCTAGGCGTGCGGATGCCCGCCCTGAACCGGCCGCAACCGACTGTACTGCACCCGACGCTGTTTCCGAGCGGCGACGGGTTTTATCCGCTGGGCGGATATGCTCCGTTCCTGCTGAAGTTGTATCATGCGGCGCAACAGCCGGTTGATCACAACCAAATGGTCTGGTCTGCGGTGCATTCTGCGCAGTTTGATTTTTCAGCAGAAAAAACCATCGATGTTCTCTTCACCCCGATGTACGGATATTTCATGCTGGAAGCCTCGTTGCGCGGCGGATTTGCACGCTGTCTTCCGTATGAACAGTTGCTTGGCCGTCCGTTCTATGCGGACAGCCGGAGTCTAATGCGCACTGATCCAAAAGACTGGCAGGGCGCATCGGTGCAGATGTTGGAGATTCCGGCGCACTTTGTTTCTCCAGTGTCCGGCGGGGTTGGTGTCCTCAGGTTTGGTTCCGGCGACGATCAGTGGGGAAAGCAGGCCCGGTTGTTAACCCGGCTTTTTGCTGGAAATGAGTATCGCATTTTGGACTTAGGCCGGGCGGCGGACGCAGCCAGGCAAACGGTTTATTTTTCCGCGCTTCCATTCGCGAACAGTGACTGGGACGAGGCCTCCGGACTCTATTATTCATCCGATCTCAAGGGGCCTTTCTCAGATGGGATCCATTGCGCAGAAGCCGCATTGCCACGTTGGATGTCTCTGCGGGCGTTCGGCTCCGGACAATAAAAGTCTGTTGATTTACAAGCCAAGGTGGTACACTTTCCGAGCTAATTAAGGATTTTTATGCAGAATCAATCATCAATCAAAGTCTGGAGCGAACGCTGGCGGCTTGGC
>CAZSSI010000270.1:0-1746 GCA_964609345.1 uncultured Verrucomicrobiota bacterium
ATTGCAGACGCTCAAGCCGGTTCCGGCACACGCGCAGATTATCTACCGCAGTGCGTTGCCTGATCTATCCGTTTTAAAACAGCTCCACGATTCCAACGGATGGAAGGCGGCTGGCCGTTTTTTCCAAACACTGGAAAATAACCCGCTGACCTTGGCCGCGGTTTCTCTGAGCGGGCGCGACCGGCGGGACACCTGGGTTGTTGTCAGCGCAGTCGGTCCGCGTGCGGTTTTGCTTAACTGGCAACTGAAGCTTTTCCCGCCTGAAGGCGTCACATCACTTCGCTCATACGGCGCGTGGCCGGTCTGGCAGTACAGCGATCCGTCGCTTCCGACGTGGATGAGGATCCGTTTCTCCATTGCCGAAGGGTTGCTGATTTGTTCGATCTCTGATGACAGTCATGATATTGATTATCTGCTTGATACACTGGATGGACGCCGCCCCTCGGCGGAACGAAAGGAAGCCCGATGAAAACAACCTCGCTGATTTTATTCACATCCGCTGTTCTGCTGGCGGCAGGATGCAAGACGACGGAAACCAAACCGGAGCCGGTGAAGTGGAAGGAGCAATCGGCCTACATGGCGAAAGTGCGCGATCCGCGCATTTACGGTTTTAATATTTACCAGACACCCAACGGCGGAATTGAATATCGTGACGGCTGCCGTCTACATCCGAACCAGATCGCGGAGCTTTCGATGAAAGCGAAAGAACCGCTCCGTCCGGTGGCCATGTTGCGCGGAAAATTCGGACTCGAATCGCCGGTTCTTTTGGATTTCACAGCGGGGATCGGCTGGCTGGAATTTGATTTGGCGCAGGATCTCGGCGCGATACCGCTCAGCGAACGTAAGGCTCAACTGGTCAAAATGTCCGGTGAAGAATTTGCCGGCTGTCTTTCGGTGGTGCCCGCCATGCGGTTTAAGCAGCTGCAGGTTGAACGCCCGCTGGTTTATGTGCGTATGGCGAACGGGCCGATCGGAACGCTGGCGCGCGGCATCGAAGAGCCGGAACTCAAAGGTGTGATCGGCTGGGATCTGCTCAAAACGTTTGGCCAGATTCATTTGGATTACGCCGAAAAGCGGACGGTTATTTCGACGATCGAAACGGCCTACGACCCGGAACCGTCGCTGGTCATCGCCAGAGTTCCGCTGGTTAAGCACGCCGGAGTCTGCGCGGTTCGCGGTCTGGTGGACGGTAAGCCGGAGGTGATTCTGATCGACCCGGCGGGCGATTTTGAAGTGGCCACTGCCGGATCGCAGAGCGTTACCACGGTTCAGCTTGATCCGGCTCTTGTTTTTTCAGCTCCGGGTGTGTCTTTGTCGCCCGGCGGCACACGCATCGGTGCGCAGTTTCTGCAGAAGTTTAAAATAACAATCTGTCCGCAGGAGGGCATGATTTACTTTGAGAAGCCGGATGACGGCAAAGAGAAATAAGGGCTAGAACAAATTCAGAAGAACTGTAGCCATACAAATTTTTTGGTGGTTCGGCGTAGACGAGGCTTCCAGCCTCGTTTGCATGGGCAAAGCGTGTAGCTTCACCGAACGAGGCTGGAAGCCTCGTCTACGATAGAGCGGCTACAGTTCTTCTAAAAATGCTCTAAATTTTCTGCGCCGATTCTTTCAGCAGTTCCTGAACGGCCTGAAGGAGATCGGCGAGTGTGACCGGTTTTTCGAGTATGCTGCGGGCTCCGAACTTCTTCGCGTGGATCAGGAAGTTGACGGGTATGTTGCGCATGCCTCCCGAAATGGCGA
>CAZSSI010000271.1:0-1743 GCA_964609345.1 uncultured Verrucomicrobiota bacterium
AGAAAACAACCAACTTTTATTCCCTGCAGGACGATATCGATATCGGTTCGCAGGTCTACAGCGGAACGATCGAAGAGATGCGTGCCCGTGGTGTGAAAGTCAACGCGGATGCGGGCCGTGTTGCGCAGCTCAAAGAAATGGTGGCGCGTATCAAGTCGGTTTCTGATCTGCCGGACATGCCGTACGAGGTGGTGCTGATCCAGACCAATGTCGTTAACGCCATGGCTGCACCCGGAGGAAAAATCATGGTCTATGAAGGACTGTGGAATCCGAAAGACGGTCTGGTTAAGGACGATGATGAACTCGCCGCCGTGCTGGCGCACGAAATCGCTCACGTCAATTGCCGTCACTCCACCGAGGCGATGACCAAGGCGATGTTCGCCAACGGCGTTGCTGTTGGCGCTGCTTTTCTAACAAAAGACACGAAATATGAAAAAGGCGGGCAGATTTTCGCCGCAGGCGGCATGATCGTTTACAATGGAATATGGGCGACGCACTATTCTCGTGCGGACGAGAAGGAAGCAGATACCGTCGGCCTGATGTATATGGCGAAAGCCGGATACGATCCGCGCGCCGCTCTGCGTATTTGGGAGCGCTCGGCACAACATCGTACTGGTGCCGATCCTGCCGACAGTATTTTTTCAACGCATCCTGCCGATAGCGTTCGTCTTATAAATCTGCAGGCGCAGCTACCGGCAGCTCTGGCGGCTTACGGAAACAGTCCTTACCGGAAAAAATAATGATACCTAAAATCCGCTGGGGAATTATCGGTTGCGGGCTGATCGCTCCGAAGTTTTTTCAGGCAATGGAAAACACCGGCGAAGGGCAGGTCGTCGCCGATGCTTCCAAATCGCTGCACCGCGCAAAGCGGCTTCAGAAGAAACTTGGTATTTCGCAGGCGTATGGAAGCTATGACGAAATGCTTCATTGCGAGAAGCTCGACGCGGTTTACATTGCAAATACACATGCCGAACACGCAGTGGCGGCTAAGCTCTGTTTGGAATACGGGGTGCCGGTTCTGGTCGAGAAAGCGTTCACCCGCAATGCAAAGGAAGCCGAAGAGGTGATTGAGCTGGCGCGCGACAAAACCCTCTTTTGCATGGAGGCGATGTGGACGCGTTTCAATCCCGCAACGACCAAAGTCCGTGAACTGCTTCGTGACGGCGTTATTGGCGAAGTCCGCGACGTGCGCGCCGCCTTTTGCGTAAAGATGAATCTGTTGTCGCCCAAGATGGCACCGTGGAACCGCATGTACAGCCCGCGCCTTGCGGGCGGCGCGTTGCTCGATATCGGCTCTATCCGGTCGCTTATGCCCGCATGGTTTTCGGGTAGCCGCCGGAGCGGATCAGCAGTTCAGCGACAATGGCTTGGACCGGAGTGGATACGACGTCGGAATACGCCTTCGACTATTCTGGGGGCAGGCGCGCCGAGCTGATTGCCTCGTTTAGGGAGGATCGTCCGCGTGAAGCCGTCATTACCGGAACGAAGGGCGTCATCCGGATTCCGCATTTTTCCGGAACGGATCAGGCGATCGTCACCGGCTTCGGTCGCGCGCCCGAAACTATCCAATGCGAACCGTCCGGCTTCGAACACGAAATTCGCGAGGTGCACCGCTGTCTGCGCGATGGACGCATCGAAAGCTCGGTGATGCCGCTCGCCGAAACCCTCGAAATCATGCGCACTCTCGATACGCTTCGCGCCCAGTGGGGCGTGAAGTATCCCGGGGAATAGCGGGAAATGATC
>CAZSSI010000272.1:0-1738 GCA_964609345.1 uncultured Verrucomicrobiota bacterium
CTGAAGCGCGGCGATATGATTCTCGACGGAACAATGGATCTGCTCGCGCAGTTTCCGGAGGAATTTAAAATTTTCGATTACAAGTTCACGAACGAGACGCCGGAAAATGCGCTGGCGGTTTACTCGCCGCAGCTCGAAGCATATCGTGAAGCTGTTCAGAAGCTTTATCCTGACGCGGAGGTCTCGGTGGTGCTGACGCTGATTGGTGAGTTGGTACAGGTAACGGGTTGAAAGGAGCGCAGATGAAAATACAGGATCTGGTTTGTAAGAACCGTAGTTACCGGCGGTTTTATCAGGAACGCAAGGTTGATCGTGCTGTACTGGAAGAACTGGTCGATCTGGCCAGACTGTCCGCTTCGGGCGAAAATCTGCAGCCGCTCAAATATATGCTGTCCTGCGATGAAGACACCAATCGTAAAATTTTTCCTCACCTTTCCTGGGCCGGATATCTGAAGGAGTGGCCCGGGCCTGAGGACGGTGAACGTCCGTCGGCCTACATTGTTATTCTCGGCGACACTTCTGTTTCTAAAAACTTCGGTTGCGATCACGGCATTGCCGCGCAGAGCATTCTTCTGGGTGCCGCCGAAAAAGGGCTGGGCGGATGTATGATTGGCTCGATTCGCCGCGATGAACTCGTCGCGGCGCTGAATGTCCCGGCGCGGTATGAGGTGCTTTTGGTGATCGCGCTGGGCGTTCCGAAAGAAACGGTACGGCTGATCGCTGTTTCGGAGAACGGATCCATTCAATATTACCGGGATGCCGACTGTGCGCACTATGTGCCGAAGAGGTCGTTGGCGGAAATAATACTTAACTGAGGCGCGGTCTATTTTGTTTTGGCGCGGTTGACGTCGGAGAGATAGGCGCTGATTCCGTCGGCGATGCCGCGGGCGATGCGATCACGTCCGGCCGGATCAATGGCCATGGCTTCATCTTTCGGATTGCTGAGGAACGCCATTTCGACGAGGGCGGCGGGGCAGGGCGCGTCGCGCAGGACTTCAAAGCGGGCGCGTTTGATGCCGCGGTCTTCCTGCCCAGTGGCTTTGATGAGGCTTTGCTGAATGCGATAGCCCAGCACCATGTTGGCGGCGTCATACCGGTTTCCGGTGTTGGTGCCGGTGGGAAGTTTTCCGCCGCCGTACGAGTTGCTGCTGTAGCGTCCGGGCAGGGCGAGGACGAAGGTTTCGGCGCCACGGACGGTGCGGTTTTTTCCGGCGGAGTTGGCGTGAATGCTGACGAGAAGGTCGGCCCGGAGCGCGGCGGCTTTACGGCAGCGGGCGGAGAGATCCAGGTTCCGGTCGGCTTCGCGGGTGAGCTCCACTTTGACGCCGCGGGATTCGAGTTTTGCTTTGACCCGTTTGGCGACGTCGAGCGCAACCGCCTTTTCCTGAAGGTTGCGAGGACTGCTGGTGCCTTTGTCATCGCCGCCGTGTCCGGGATCGAGAACGACGGTGCGGGTGCCGGAGTTTTTAAGGAATTCCTGCGGGCGCGACACCGGGTCGATGGTTTTGTTGAAGTCGGTTGTGCTAATGGCCCATGACCAGCCGATTTTGCGAACCGGCTCGTTGAGCGCGACGAGAGTTCCATTGATCCAGACGCTGCGGGAATCGGTTTCAAATTCGATCTTGTTGAATTTGTTCTGCATCCGGATGCGGGTTTTAGTGGGCTGGGAGACGGACATCCCGTAGTAGTTCGCCAGGCTGGACAGGGTGACGTAGTTCTTGCCGCGGGAGGTGACGGT
>CAZSSI010000273.1:0-1701 GCA_964609345.1 uncultured Verrucomicrobiota bacterium
GGGACGTGCGGGTCGAACAGATTTCTGGTGCGGAACAGATTGATGTGGTCATTAACCGGGAAGCCGTCGCCCGCTACGGAATCAACGTGGAAGACGTAAATGCGATCATCGAAACAGCCGTCGCGGGCAAGGTCGCCGGCACGCTGATCGAAGGTCAGCGGCGGATCGCCGTCGTCGTGCGGTTTCCCGAGTCGGCACGCGGCGATATGGCGCAGATTGAGCGGCTGCTGATTCCGGGGCCGAATGGCGTGCGGATTCCGCTCGCACAACTGGCAGAGATCCGGATGGTTGAGGCGCCTGCACAGGTGAGTCGCGAAAACGGCATTCGGCGAGTGGTCGTTGAAGCCAACGTGCGGGATCGTGACCTTGGCGGATTCGTCCGGGACGTGCAGACGAGTCTCGCGCCGCTGATCAAAGAACTTCCGCCGGACTATTTTGTGGAATACGGCGGCCAGTATGAGAACCAGCAGCGCGCCATGCGGCAGCTTTCGTTTGTGGTGCCGATGGCACTTCTGCTCATTCTGGTGCTGCTCTACATGGCGCTGGGATCGGTAAGCAATTCGCTCTTGGTGCTGCTGAATCTGCCGTTTGCACTGATCGGCGGCGTCGTGGCGGTCGTGGCGTTCCGTATGCCGCTTTCGGTTTCTGCGGCGGTGGCGTTCATTGTACTGCTCGGGATCGCGGTTCAGAACGGCGTGATTTTGGTGGCCTTCTTTCGGCAGTTACGCCAGAGCGGACGGTCGGTGGCGGAGACGATTCGCGAAGGGTGCGACTTACGGTTCCGTCCGCTGCTGATGACGGCGCTGACCAGTTTTATCGGACATCTGCCGATGCTCTACGCCACCGGATCAGGTGCCGATATTCAGAAGCCGTTGGCGGTGGTTGTCATGGGCGGACTCGTCACTTCGACCTTGCTGACGCTGATTGTTTTGCCGACGATTTATGGATTGATCGAGAGGCGCAAGGAGCGCCTGAAAATAGGGTAATTTGGATAAGCATATTGCCGGAATGCGGCAACTGGCCGCATTCCGGGATTGTAAACGGCGGGCGCTCCATGGAAACTCTGGACATTGATTTATCGAAGGAGTGACATGAGTAAGATTGCGATTAAAAAAGATATTTTTTGGGTCGGGGCGAAGGATCCAACTCGCGCCGTATTTGACGGCCTGTTGCCGCTTCCACAGGGAACCACCTATAATTCGTATCTGGTCGTCGGATCGGAAAAGACCGCGCTGATCGATACGGTTGAGCCGGAATTTCTGGAAGTTCTGCTGGCAAACCTCAAGGGTGTTGAAAAAATCGACTACATCGTGTCACATCACGCCGAGCAGGATCATTCCGGATCAATTCCTGTCTTGTTGGAGAAATATCCCGAAGCAAAGTTGCTCTGCCTGCAGAAAAACAAAGAGATGCTGCAGGATTTGATGACGATTCCGGACGACCGGATTCAGATCGTTCAGGACGGCGGCGAAGTTTCGCTCGGCAACAAGACCATCCGCTTTATGTTCTGCCCGTGGGTGCACTGGCCGGAAACCGCGATCACCTATATTCCGGAAGATAAAGTTCTCTTCCCGTGCGACTTCCTCGGCTCGCACCACTCTTTCACCAACATCTTTGCTGGCGATAATCCCGCTGTCTATAAAGGTGCCAAAGAGTATTACGTCCAGATTATGATGCTCTATTCCAAAATGACGGCGAAGC
>CAZSSI010000274.1:0-1693 GCA_964609345.1 uncultured Verrucomicrobiota bacterium
TGGCCAGCAATAGCTTTTTCTCACGCCGGATGTAGTTGCGCGAAAGCAGCGTTTCGATAATCGCCGCGCGGGTGGCGGGCGTGCCGATGCCGCGTTCTTTGAGCGCTTCGCGCAACGCATCGTCTTCAACAAATTTTCCAGCGGCTTCCATCGCGCCTAGCAGTGAGTTTTCCGTATAATGTTTGGGCGGATTGGTTTTTCCTTCGCGCAGAAACGGTTCGTGCGGCCCGGTTTCCCCTTTTTCGAAAGCTGGCAACGACTGCTCTTCTTCCTCGTCGTCGGTCTTCTTTTTCTTTTTCGGGAACAGCGCGCTCCAGCCGGGCTCAAGAATCTGCGTTCCCTTGGCCTGAAACGGAACCTCGTTGCTGACTCCGTCCACGGTGGTGAGCATTTTGCGACAGGCCGGATAAAAGGCGGCGATGAACTGGATGACTATCGCGTCGTACACCAGCTGTTCGTTCGCGCCGAGGCCGCGCGGCTCGACGCCGGTGGGAATGATGGCGTGGTGATCGGTTACTTTTTTATCGTCAACAATCCGTGCGGTGAACGGCAGTTTCGCTAGATTGAGCGGTGCGATCTGTGCGGAATAGATTTTTTCCAAGCCTTGGAAAATCGCCGGGATGCGCGGTTTCATATCTTTGTTGAGATAGCGCGAGTCGGTACGCGGATAGGTGACGAGCTTCGATTCGTAGAGGTTCTGCGTGGCGGCCAGCGTATCGGCGGCGGAAAGGCCGTGCATCTTGTTCACGTCGCGCTGAAGCGTGGTGAGGTCGAACAGTTGCGGCGGCGGTTCTTTTTTCTCTTTGCCGTCGATGCCGGTGATTTCAAACGGCTGGCCAAGGATTTTATTCAACAGCACCTGCGCCGCTTCCGGCTGTTCAAACCGTTTGCCGGTATATTTAAAAACCGCCTCGCGATATTTGGTCGTCAGTTCCCAGAACGGCTGTGAGCGGAACTGATCGATGGTGTCGTCGCGCTCAACGATCATCGCCAGCACCGGCGTCTGCACGCGGCCGATACTCCAGAGCACGCGGTCGGTTCCGCCGCCGAAACGTCCGTGCCGGACGGTGTAATAGCGTGTGGCATTGAGACCGACGATCCAGTCGGACTCGCTGCGGCAGCGCGCCGCCGCGTAGAGCGGATCGTATTCGTGGCCGTCCTTCAGATTCTTGAAGGCGTCTTTGATGGCGTCGGGCGTGAGCGAGTTGAGCCAGAGACGGCGGATCGGTTTTTCTTCACAGCCGCTCAGCGCGAGGATGTAGCGGAAGATGAGTTCCCCTTCCCGTCCGGCATCGGTCGCGCAGACAATTTCTTCGGCCTGCTCACACAACGTTTTAATCACCTGAAACTGGTCATCCACGCCGCGGTTGCCGATGAGCTTCAGTTTAAATTCGTTCGGAATAAACGGTAGCGTTTCGAGCGACCAGCGTTGCAACGCCGGATCGTATTCACCCGGTTCTTGCAGCGTGACCAGATGACCGAACGCCCAGGTGATGGCGCAACCGCGCCCTTCGATGTAGCCGTTTTTCTTTCCCGTAATATTCAGCACCGCCGCGATTTCGCGGGCGACGGACGGTTTTTCTGCGATGACGACTTTCATAGGCGGTTACGCAGGTTTTCAAGAATGTGATCTGAAATGTCGAGATCGCCGAAACCGCGGCCAAGGGTCAGGTCGGGCGTCAGCGCGCCGTGA
>CAZSSI010000275.1:0-1686 GCA_964609345.1 uncultured Verrucomicrobiota bacterium
CGCCGATTCCGCGCACACTGTACATGAGTCTGACCGGCTCGCGTGACATGAGCACAATTCAGACGCCGCCGCAGGAGCGCCAGCCGATCGAAACCATCGTACTGGAATATCATGACGACATTGTGCGCGAAGCCATCCGCCACGAACTGGTGCGCGACGGGCAGGTTTTTTATCTGCACAACCGTGTACAAACCATCGGAAAAATCGCCGCTAAAATTAAAAAACTGGTGCCGGAAGCACGCATTGAATTTGCCCACGGACAGATGGATGAACAGGAACTTTCGGAAGTCATGCACCGTTTTGTGCGCGGCCTGTTCGACGTGCTGATCTGCACAACGATTGTCGAAAGCGGCGTCGATATTCCACGCGTCAATACGATTCTCATCGACCATGCTGACCGGTTCGGACTGGCCGATCTCTACCAGTTGCGCGGACGAGTCGGACGCGCCCGGCATAAAGCGTACGCCTTCCTGCTGCTGCCGCCCTGCGGCTCACTTTCCGACGACTCGCGCAAACGGATTGAAGCGCTGAAACACTACACCGGTCACGGCACCGGCTTCCGCATTGCCATGCGCGATCTAGAAATTCGCGGCGCGGGCAATTTGCTTGGCGCGCAGCAAAGCGGACACATTGCCGCCATCGGCTTTGATCTCTACTGCCAGTTGCTCAAGCGCAGCGTCGCCAAACTGCAAGGAAAGAAAGTTCCTCCGATTATTGATGCCTCCGTCGAACTTGACTTTCTCGACCGCTCGCCATCGCTCGGCACAGCGGACAACGCGGCGTTTATTCCGTACAGCTATGTGGATGATGAAAATATGCGCGTGAAACTTTATGGACGGCTTGCCTCTCTGGCGACAGAAAGCGAAGTGAGCGAACTGACAAAAGAATTCGCCGACCGCTTTGGCGCCCTGCCCGTCGCCGTAAAAAATCTTTTTGAAATTGCGAGAATCCGCATTGCGGCGGCACAGGCTGGCGTGCAATCTGTCCGGGCAAGCGAAGGACGTCTGATCGTGATTCGTAACGGGGAAGCCATTATGCCTGACGGACGCTATCCGCGACTCAAGGCGCGCACCGCGGCGGCCCAGCTCAAAGAAATTCTGGTACTGATCAAAAGGATGAAGTCATGAACAGCCAACTAAAACACCTGATCAAAGAATATGTGGAGCTGGAACGCGGCGTACAGGGGCTGGTGAGCGCGCAGTGCCGCGAAGGTTGCGAACTCTGCACCGCCTGCTGCTGCCGGGCCGATCTATGCGAAGAAGCACTGGAAAGTCCTTTTCTGTGCGCCGTGCACGGTCTTGATAAACTGGATAGTGACCGCTACGGATTTCTGACAGAAACAGGCTGTGCGCTTAAGATCGGCCGGCCGCCGGTCTGCTATGAGTTTTTCTGTGACGAGCTGCAAGCGGCCCAACCAGACGAACTGCATCGTGATATACTGCTAGTTCTCGGTCGACTTCCAGCCTATGCCGGAGAAAACGCGCATGGAGATGAGCACCTGGTCGAGATCATGCAGGCGGAAGAGCTGGAACACCTAGCGTTTCAGCGTTTGGAAAAACAGATGCAGAACGCCCGCGAAGCGCTCGACTGCATCCGCGCCTTCTACAACGAAGGAACCCTGCCGGAAAATTCCCGCAGAGCTCTCAGCCGGATCACCGCTTCAACTGAAAATTAAAACTTCAGATC
>CAZSSI010000276.1:0-1684 GCA_964609345.1 uncultured Verrucomicrobiota bacterium
AGTGCAGCAAAGCGGAAACCGGTGTCGGAGCCACCATCGCGCCGCGCAACCACCCAGCGAACGGGAACTGGGCCGCTTTAGTAATGCCGGCAAAAGCCAGCAGTCCGGCGGCAATAACCATTACCTGCGAAGCGTTCCCTTGACTGCGCAAATCCATCAGGCTGCTGATCCCGTTATTGCCTAGCAGGACAATCGCCAGTGCAAAACCGAGACCGCCCATCAGGTTCATCGTCAGGGCTCGCATGGCATTGGTCTTGGATTCAGCCGTTTCCTTATAGCCGATCAGCAGGAAGGAGCTAAGGGTGGTGATTTCCCAAAAGAAGTAGAGCCAGTTCAGGCTGTTGGAAAAAACAATACCGAACATCGCGCCCAGAAAGATAAAGAACGTGGCGAAGAACATCGGGCGGCGGTCACGGTATTCCGGATGATGATGCTCGTGGAATTCCTTCATGTAACCGGGCGCATAGATACAGATCAGTCCACCGATAATGCCGATGACCAGAACCATGATCACGGAAAGCTGGTCGCAGAGAATCCAAGGTGAAGTGACGGTAACCGCAGAAGCGATCGCTTCGGCGATCGGATGAGCCGCGGTCTTGGTCATCTCATGCACTTCAAAACTGGCAACCAAAAGGAATTGCGTTAAAAGCAGACCGGCTGCCAGCCAGTTTTTGGCCTTCACCGTGACCCATAAAATGAAGCTGGCTATCAGCGCCTCAACGATGAGCATGCCTAGGCTTATGTTGTGAGCGAATCCGTCCAGCACCGCTGTATTCTGATTGGACTTCCAGGTCAACAGAACCGACCCGACCATGATGACGGCGGTGGCGGTATAGACCGCGTAGCGCCGCAGGAGATCGTTGGAAATAAACAGCAGGACAACACCTGCTAACAACGGAAAGGCCACCATCCATGGAATCAGGTTTCCAATCATTACCTATTACCTCGTTACTCTGCCCGCTTTGCTCCGGGTCGCTCTACCGCGCCCGTCAATACCGCTCAGAAAAGCGAAGAACTATATGGATTGTCTGCCGACTTTCAACAACATCCTACTATTTTTCATCAGATCATCCTATTTGGACCTTTCCGGACACTTCAGCACCGATCCGTCCACACGTTTTAGAAACGGGCTAAACGCGGACGTCCCAGTATGAACCGGCCTTGACATGATCACCGCTTTAAATACACATTGCCTGCTTTCAAACCAGATTCCTCCGAAAAAATCCTATGAACAACAAAGCCAAAATCATCTACACCATCACCGACGAAGCCCCGGCGCTTGCCACACAATCCCTGCTTCCAATCATTAAAGCCTTCACCGCCGCGGCTGGGGTGTCCGTTGAACCCCGCGATATTTCACTCGCGGGCCGGATACTGGCGAACTTTCCGGACTTCCTGACTGCAGACCAGCGCGTTCCCGACGCGTTGGCCGAGCTGGGCGCGCTGACCCTGCAACCGGACGCCAACATCATTAAGCTGCCGAACATTTCCGCCTCAACGCCGCAGCTGAAAGCCGCCATCGCCGAACTGCAAGCCAAAGGTTTCGCACTGCCCGACTATCCGGAAGACCCGGCAACTGCCGAAGAAAAGTCCGTCAAGGCCCGCTACGACAAAATCAAAGGCAGCGCCGTCAATCCGGTTCTACGCGAAGGCAATTCCGACCGCCGCTGCGCCGCCGCCGTCA
>CAZSSI010000277.1:0-1672 GCA_964609345.1 uncultured Verrucomicrobiota bacterium
CCGCTCGTCGCACTGGCTACCGCCGCTTCGATCATCGCCTCGCAGGCCCTCATCTCCGGCGCATTTTCTCTGACCATGCAGGCCATTCAAATGGGCTATCTGCCCCGCATGGAAGTCCGCCACACCTCATCGGAACAGCGCGGCCAGGTTTACATGCCGGTCATCAACCACTTCCTGCTTGTCTGCTGTCTCGCCATGGTGCTCGGCTTCCGCTCCTCCAGCAATCTGGCCTCGGCCTACGGCGTTGGCGTTACACTGACCATGATCGCTGACACCATTCTCTTCTTCATCGTCGCACGTAAACGCTGGGGCTGGCATATCATGGGTGCCGGAACGTTATGTGCAGGACTGCTCGTGATGGAAATATCCTTCTTTTCCGCCAACGCTTTGAAAATTTGGCACGGCGGATGGCTCCCGCTGACGGTCGCGGCCGGCTTTATGGCTGTCATGACCACATGGCGGACAGGTCGCAAGATTCTCAGCCGCCACCTGAAAGAACGCCTGCTTCCGCTGGAAAGCTTCCTCGACGACCTGAGCCTCGGCCACGCCGTGCGGGTTCCCGGCACCGCTGTTTATATGTCCGGCAATGTTCTCGGCACGCCGCTGGCCCTGCTTCACAACTTCAAACTCAACCGCTCGGTGCATGAACGCGTCGTGCTACTCACCATCCTCGTCGCCGACGAACCGTTTGTGAATCCCGCCGACCGCGTGCAGATCGAAACGCTCACCAACGGATTCTACCGCGCGACCGCCCGCTACGGCTTCATGGAAAAGGCCGCCATTAACGAAATCTTCGCCTGCTGCCGCACTCTGGGTCTCGATCTCCACCCGAACGCCTGCACCTTTGTCCTCAGCCGCGAAACACTAGTGGTCACCTCGGCCAAAGGAATGGCCCAGTGGAGAAAACGCCTGCTCTCTCTCATGTCCCGTAACGCTCAGTCGGCCACCGCCTTCTTCGGCCTGCCCGCCAACCGCGTCGTCGAAATGGGCATGCAGATCGAACTGTAAGTCCGGTTTTCAAGAATTGGTTAAATTCTTCCAACCTCTGAAATTTTGACTACACTCCCTCGCATGAGCAAAAAGCTATTTCTCCTCGACGGCATGGCGCTGGTTTACCGGTCGTACTTCGCCTTCATGCGCAATCCGATGATCAATTCGAAGGGTCGTAACGTTTCCGCCGTCTTTGGTTTCCTCAACACGCTGCTCGAACTGATCGAAAAGCAGAGTCCGACGCATATCGCCGTCGCCTTCGACGTTTCCGGCCCGACGTTCCGTCACGACAAGTTTCCGGAATACAAAGCTCAACGCGAGGAAACGCCGGAAGAAATCCGCGCCGCCGTTCCCTGCATTCAGGAATTCCTGAAAGCCTTCAACATTCCGATCATCACCGCGCAGGGTTTTGAAGCCGACGACCTGATCGGCACGCTCGCCCGGCTTGCCGAAAAGGAAGGCTTCGACACTTACATGGTCACGCCGGACAAAGATTTTACCCAGCTCGTCGACGCGCATACTTTCGTCTATAAACCCGCCAAGAGCGGACAGCCGCCGGAAATTATGGGCGTTCCCGAAGTGCTCAAATACTGGGAGATCGAGCACATCGAACAGGTCACCGACATCCTCGGCCTCGCGGGCGACGCCGCCGACAATATTCCCGGCGTGCCGGGCGTCGGCC
>CAZSSI010000278.1:0-1666 GCA_964609345.1 uncultured Verrucomicrobiota bacterium
TCGACGGCAACTCCTACGAATACGCCGACTGGTGGTTCAACGTCCGCTCGTCCAATACTGAGCCGCTCGTTCGCCTCAACCTCGAGGCCAAAACCAAAGCGAAGATGGAACAAAAGCGCGACGAAGTTTTGGCGCTGATTCGCGGCTAATTTTTGGAGTGCGGCGGCAAGTGAAACGCGACGCCGCTTTGAACAGGGCGGCCTCGCGCCTGCGGCTTGCGTCCGCACTCCAGAAGGCAGCCCCGCGCGGGTTGTCTTCTGATTTAGACAAAAGCCTTAAGACTCTCTGCTTTTGTTCGAATCGAGCTGTTTGTTTAGAGCCAGTGCTTGGAGGCTAATCCAGAAAAGCCTAAGCGAAATAATGCATATAATAATGCCCGCTCCGTACATTTGCCATGGCTCCACAGGACCCACGCTCAAACGACACGGGCTTTCTGTGGCCGCTTTGTAAAAATATAAACCGCCAAGAAGCAGAAACGCCAACGCTGTTCCAAAATACGTCTTGTGTTGTATGGACTTTGGTTTTCTGTGACGCCGCTTGCTCATATCCGCATGGTAGCAGTCGGTAGTTTGTAAAAAAGAGCAAAGGATTAAATTTTGAACCGCGATCTTCAACGGGAGCAGGCTTGCAGGCACCCGACAGTTCGTGGTTAATTCTCCGGCTCTATGAAATTGAAACCTCTTACATTTGGATCGGTGACGATCGAGTTTCCGGTGGTGCTTGCGCCGATGGCGGGTTACACCGATGCCGCGTTCCGTTCGATCTGTAAAGAGAACGGTGCGGGTGCGTGTTATACCGAAGTGACCAGTGCCGAAGGAATTCGCCGCGATTCGCAGAAGACGTTTCAGTTTCTGGAAGTTTCCAAACTCGACCATCCGATTGCTGGACATATTTTCGGCAAGTCGGTCGAAGCGATGGTCGATGCGGCGATCTATATCGAAAAGCTCGGTACGTTCGACTGGATCGATTTGAACTGCGGCTGTCCGGTAAAAAAAGTTGTCCGGCGCGGCGCAGGTGCCGCACTGATGAAGGAGCCGGAGCAGATCGGCGAAATTGTCCGTGCGGTTAAGAAGGCGGTGTCGCTGCCGGTCAGTGTTAAAACCCGTATCGGTTTCAGCCCGGCTTTTCCGGATCACCTGACGATTGCCAAAATCGTCGAAGATGCCGGCGCGGATATGATCGCGGTACACGGGCGCTACGCTTGTAATTTTCATGGCGGCCCGGCCGACTGGGAAAAGCTGGGCGAGATCAAACAGGCGCTCAAAATTCCGGTGATTGGAAACGGCGGAGTCGTTAAGACGGAGGATGCGGCCGAAATGG
This sequence comes from uncultured Verrucomicrobiota bacterium, assembly GCA_964609345.1. Taxonomy (GTDB): domain Bacteria; phylum Verrucomicrobiota; class Kiritimatiellia; order Kiritimatiellales; family Tichowtungiaceae; genus Tichowtungia. The sequence goes on from CAZSSI010000278.1 coordinate 1,321, forward strand.
TGCGCGTGTCCGGCGTGGACGGCGTAATGATTGGTCGTGGCGCGGTCGGGAATCCGTGGCTGTTCGATCAAATTAAAGATCCGTCAGCAAAACTACCTTCTCTGGAACAGCGCCGCAAAGTAATCGAGACGCATCTGCTCCGGCTGGTTGAAATGACCAGCAGTACGGCGCAGGGACGGCGTTGCAAAACCAAATATATTCCGGAGCAGTCGGCCTGCCTGCATTTCCGCCCGCATCTGGCGCAGTACATGAAAGGTCTGCGCGGACGCCGCGACCTTTTGCAACATCTCAATACGATGCACGATGTCAAAACGGTGCTGGACGCGGTGGATAGAGTAATGGAGCA
>CAZSSI010000279.1:0-1665 GCA_964609345.1 uncultured Verrucomicrobiota bacterium
ATGGTTCCAGCCCGAACACAGGGCTGTCCATACCCAGCCATACGCCGACAGAGTTTCTGTCCACACCGATGCTCCCGCTTCGCGGAAGGTCGGCGCGCCGATTAAAATCATCCAGATCGCGGCGAAGAACAGGTTGGCCAGATAGATGACGGCATAAGAAAACAGCCGACCATTTTCCTGCACGTCCGGCTGGTGCTGGGTCAGCATGTAAACCGTGAAGGTGACGTGAAATCCCCACGTCAGTCCGACCGCCGCCAGCCACCACGGTTCGTAGGCACGTAAATCCAGAAAGGCTCCGGCGATATACCAGAGCGCAATGACCAGTCCGGTGTAGAACGGAAAAAAGTACGGGGCGAGCGAGATGATGAAATTGCTTTTGGAAAGCATGACGTGGCCGCCGGTTTTCCCGACTTTCATCTTCCCGACTTTCGCACCCATCAGCATTCCCGAAACGGCATGGGTCATTTCATGTGCCAGCACATAGGTACGGAACGGCTTTGGCAGAAGGAAAAAACCGGTAACCGACAAAACGAAACCGGACGGCAATGCCCAGACGGTCCAGCCGGAAGTTCCAGCCGGAAGCGTACTGAGCAGATTAAAAACGGACCGGGAACAGGCCCAGCAGAGCGGCAGAAGCAAAAAACCGATGATGAATTTGAGAAACTTTTTCATGCCGGGTTTCCGATGTTGAGACCACCGCGATGCTTCAAACGAAGACTGGTAGGCGCTGAGGGACTCGAACCCCCGACCCTCTCGGTGTAAACGAGATGCTCTAACCAACTGAGCTAAGCGCCCGAAATCTGCCTTCGTTCGGTCAAAAACAAATACGATGGCGGACAAGGAAGACGCAGAGAATAATGAGATTTACCGGCGAGTCAAACTCTCAGAACGTTTTTTCCAAAGGTTGGAACGTTTTGAGGTGTTCGTAGGCGGTCAGGTCGAGGTGAATCGGGGTGATGGAGACGTAGCCGTCGCTCACGGCGTGGATATCGATGTTGTCGCCTTCGTCGTGGACTTCGAGTTCGCCGTCGAGCCAGTAGTAGGTGCGGCCGCGAGGATCGAGCCGTTTGTGGAATTTTTCAATAAAGCGCGAGCGGCCCATGCGGGTGACTTTAATACCTTTGAGCTGGTCATACGGCAGGTTGGGCATGTTGACGTTGAGCAGCACGTTCGGCGGCATCGGATTGGAAATAATCTTCTGCGTGAGTTCTCTGGCGATGCGTCCGGCCATTTCCCATTCAGGATTGGTGTAGGTGCAGAGCGAAAAGGCGATGCCGGGAATGCCAAGAACAACCCCTTCGGTCGCCGCCGAAACCGTTCCGGAGTAGATGACGCTGATACCGGTGTTCGATCCGAGGTTAATGCCGCTCAGAATCAGGTCGGGCGGCGTGTCTTTCATCACCGCGCAGACGGCAAGCTTGATGCAGTCGGCGGGAGTTCCGCCGATGCCGTAGCCGAAGAATTCGCCGTTTTTATCGACCGGTGTGCTTTTGATCGGGTCGGCCAGCGTAATGGCGTGTCCGGCCGCACTGCGTTCGACATCGGGCGCAATCACGTGCAGTTCGCCCAATTCTTTGACCGCGCCATGCAATGCGGAAATTCCCGGCGCGTGAATGCCGTCGTCGTTACAAATTAAAATTCTCATGAGTTAAACCTCCGGATACG
>CAZSSI010000280.1:0-1661 GCA_964609345.1 uncultured Verrucomicrobiota bacterium
CGCCTGCTGTTTTCATACACGCCTCCTTTTTCTGCCGTTAGCATACTCGCGTAATAAACCCGCGCCAAGCCTTGAGAGCGACGAGCGCATTCAGTATAAGAGACCGCATGGACTTCATAGCTTTCGATCTAGAAACCACCGGAATTCAACCTAAGACGGACGCCATTGTCGAAATCGGCGCCGTCCGCTTTCGCGGCGCCGAACCGGCCGAAACGTTTTGCACGCTCATCAATCCCGGACGGCCGATTCCGCCGGAAGCCTCCGCCGTCAACGGCATCACCGACGAAATGGTTGCCGGTCAGCCGGGTATCCATACCGTTCTCACGGAACTGGCGGAGTTTTGCGGCGACCTGCCGCTGGTTGCCCATAACGCGCCGTTCGATTTTAAATTTCTGCTCGCCGCCGTCGAAAAACACCGCGCCCGTGCGCCGAAAGGCGTCGTGCTGGACTCCTGCGCGCTGGCCCGCATTATTTTCCCCGGCATGTTTAATTACAAGCTGGGCACACTCGTCCGCCATTTCGGATTCCCGAACGGAACCTTTCACCGCGCGGAAGAAGACAGCGTTTATTGCGGACTCCTTTTCGCCCGCATCGTCGAAGCGCTCGAAAAATCCGGCCAGCCCGCCACCGTTCACGCGCTGCTCGCGCTCGCCAAGCAGCAGCCGCTGAAATTCCCGCAGTACGAAGCCCGGCCTGAACAGCTCGGTCTCTTCTGAGCGGTCGTTAAGACAAAACCGTACAGACTCCCGAGGCCGGATGGCTTCGGGAGCGCGGCGTGTGAAAAATTAACCGGCGGTTTCTTTAGTGCCAGCGAGATCCGTGTCCACGGAAATGACCATCGTCGTGATGATCGTACCCGCGGAAATGTCCGTACTCGCGATCGCGGTCAACATAGACCACAACCGGCGACGGAGCCGGATAGCAACGCTGTTCGTAGTACACCGGTGCCGGGGAATAATATACCGGCGTGTAATACACCGGCCGTTCGCAATAAATCGGGCGTCCGAACCCGATATTCAGACTCACCTGAGTCCGTGCATAACCGCTGCCGCTCATCAGTATGAGTGCGACAACAACTATCTTCTTCATCTTATTCTTCTTTCCGGGATCGTCGGGCCTTATTTCTAATCTCGCTGAACTGCTCCGGCCGTAAAAATCCCATTCCTACGGGAGACACGCTACTCGTTCGCAGGACAATTTACAAGCTCCGGCGCAGTTGCCGGTTTCCATTGACACGTCGTTACCCGGCTTCTACGCTCTGGCTTCGAAAACGGAGCGGTTATATAAACAAAACGAAAGGAAGATCAGATGAAATGGTATCTGGCGGTTTTGAAGAAGTATGCTGAATTCAACGGACGGGCGGGCCGAGAGGAGTTCTGGATGTTCGTTTTGATCTCCTTTATCGCATCGCTCATTCTGTCCTTTATTCGGCCATTGTGGCTGATCTACAACTTGGCCGTACTGGTTCCCAGTATTGCCGTATGCACCCGCCGGCTTCACGATACCGGACGGAGCGGATGGTTTCAGCTGCTGGCACTGATCCCGCTGGTCGGCCCGATTATTGTCCTCGTATTGGCGGCACAGGACAGTCAGCCCGGCGATAATCAGTACGGCCCGAATCCAAAGTCGGTCTGACCGTTATCGAAGAGAATAAAAAACAG
>CAZSSI010000281.1:0-1655 GCA_964609345.1 uncultured Verrucomicrobiota bacterium
GGACGAATATCCCGAATGTTGAGCTGAAGCGTCGTGCGGCCGTTCCAGACATTTTCCTGCAACGTAAACGCCACATCAATCAGACCGGCAGGCAGTTTTTCGGCTAAATTAAAACCAATCGCTTCACACCGCGTTTTGCCGTCGAAAAGCGTCAGCTTAAGATGCTTCTCTTTAAGAATGCGGCTGTCCGCCGCAGTCACACCGCAGACAGCCCAGACCGGCTCCGGATTATCCTGTCCGAACGGGCCGGTACGCTTGAGTCCATCCATCAGCAACGCATCGGCCTCAGCCAGCGCAACAATACGGTCAATTTCGAGCACCGGTCGAAGATCCGCCGACTGAAGCTGCGCAATCGCGGCTTCATTGAAACGAATTTTAAATGCCTCGAGATTCTGTTCTTCGATTTCGAGCCCGGCGGCCATGGCGTGCCCGCCGAACTGCTTCAGCAGGCTGGAACAAATATTGAGCCCGTCGAGAATATTGAATGCGTCAATACTGCGGCAGGATCCGCGACCGCGGGCACCGTCCATACCGATCACGGCAACGGGGCGTCCGTAGCGCGCCACGAGTCGCGAAGCGACAATGCCAATCACGCCGGTGTGCCACCCTTCGCGGGCGATGACGAGACCAAAGTTTTTTGTTTCGTCGAAATAGGCATCAATCTCTTCCATGGCATCGCGGGCAATATCTTTTTCAATCGCCTGACGTTCGCGGTTTGCGCTATCCAGCAGTTGCGCGAGTTCATCGGCGCGTGCCGGAAGGTCCGTAAGGAGCAATTCGAGTGCGGCATCCGGCCGCCCTACCCGTCCGGCGGCGTTGATACGCGGGCCGAGCGCAAAACCGGCGTGCCAGGTTTCAACCGTGCCCACCATGCCAGCCAGTTTTTTCAGTGCGTTCCAGCCCGCCCAGCAGGAATTTTCCAAGGCCTGAAACCCGGCGCGCACCAGCACCCGGTTTTCGCCGAGCAGCGGCACCATATCGGTGACGGTGGCCACGGCGACGAAATCGAGATATTTTTTCAGGTCAACGGAAGCCGAGGCGAGACAGCCGCTATCGCGTCCGTTTTTAATGAGCGCATGGCAAAGTTTAAAGGCAACGCCGGCCCCGGCAAGAATACGTCCCGGATGATTTGCTACCAGCTTGGGATTTACAACGGCAACGGCGTGCGCCAGTTGCGCATCGGGTTCGTGATGGTCGGTGATGACCACGTCTATCCCGGCGGCGCGGGCTTTTTCGACCGCTTCAACCGAGTTGGTTCCGCAGTCAACGGTGACGATCAGCGATGGTTTGTGTTCAGCAATACAAGTGGCCAGCGCGTCGGATGAAAGGCCGTAGCCGTCATCGAACCGGCTCGGAATATAGGCGGAAACATTTCCGCCGAGCTCGCGCAGAACGCGCACCATCAGAACCGTACTGCAAACTCCGTCCACGTCGTAGTCGCCGAAAACGGTGATCTTTTCCCCTTCGGTCAGCGCACGACGAACGCGTGCCGCGGCTTTATCCATGTCAGGCAGTTCAAATGGATCGCGGAGCGTAGCGAGCACCGGATTCATGAACAGCTCGGCATCGGCGGCGGTTTTGCAACCGCGCTGGGCAAGCAGCGCCGCCAGCGGCTTTGGCAACTTTTCCAGGGTTTTGAAAAGCTGCTCGGCCAG
>CAZSSI010000282.1:0-1618 GCA_964609345.1 uncultured Verrucomicrobiota bacterium
TCGAAGAACTCGCTCAGAATGTGAACGGAGTCGGCGACGGAAATCGGCATCAGAAAGATGGCGATCATCGAGCTCATGATGTGTACGTCGTAACCGCCGCCGATCAGCAGACCCATCGTGCAGAGGACGGTAAAGACCGCGACCAGCATCGGGGCAATGATCAGCGAGACGCGGCGGAAAAAGAGCAGCAGGAGCAGGAAAATAACCAGGCCGGCCAGCGGTGCGGAACTGGCCATTTGAATGAGCATTTCCACGCCGAAGGTATCCTGGGCGACCGGCTGGCCGGTGATGTAAAGACGGTCTTCGACAGGCCAGTCTGCTGTCAGCTTTTCAACGAGATTGGCGACGTTGTAGCTGTAGGTTTTTGCGATGATCGGGATGTAGAGCGCAATCGCTTTCCCGTCTTCGGAAACCAGCGTGCCTTTGTAGAGCGGATTGTTCATTGCGTCGTCGCGCAGCGTAAGCGCTTCCTCGCGCGTGGCGGGCGGTTTTTCCATGAGGTATTCAATTTTCAGTGCGCCGCGCTCCGCCTGCTTGATGTTATCCACCACGGACGGGCTGATGATTTCCTCTTTAACGATCGCACTGCCGCCGTTTTCGGTGAAGAGGCGGTTGACGTCCTGCCGGAATACTTTGGTGAGAAACCGTTTGTATGCGCTGTCGGGACGCAGGTCGGGTACAAACGGGGCGGGTGCTGTCACTTCGGGCAGACCGTCCGCATTTTGCCGCAGACTCAGCAGCTGTTTGGTCAGTACATCAATCCGTCCGAGCGTTTCCACATTAAATACGCCATCGGGATGGTTGGTATTGACGACTCCGGCGATCACCATGTCGTAGAGGGCGAACTTTGCTTTGGTCTGATTATGGAAAATGCGAACCGGTTCGCCGGGAGAGAGCATGTTTTCGGGGTCATTGTCGAATTTGACTTTCGGGAACTGCCATACTCCGAATCCGGTAATAAGGACAACCAGCAGAACGATGATCCACGGAAAGCGCAGGCTGAAATCTGTAAGCTTTAGTTTCATTAAAAATCTCCAATAACTCTCTTTTTACTTAATCCCTAAAGTGAAGAAACGTGCGCAGATGTTTACTCATACAGTCGAACAGTTTCAGGAAGTCCGGATTCTGCAACGCACAGTATTTCTGCGTTCCCTCTTTGCGAATAGAAACCAGTCCCTGGTGACAGAGAATCTTTAGCTGTTGCGACATCAGCGACTGACTGCATTCCAACTGCTCAAAAAGTTCCGTACAGGTTTTCTCACCGTCGGCTAGCAGTTCAATCACGCCGAGCCGCACCGGATGCGCCATCGCCTTGAGTACATTGGCCGCCATTTCCCGTTCCCGATTATTCATAAGTCCTCCGATGGATTAGAAAATTATAATGTTTTAATTTTAAAACAATCAAAATCACCGGTTTTCTGCTGGTCTCGCCGCCGCGTCCGGCCTAGAAAGTTTTCCATGCAACCCAAACAGCCCGTAAAAAAACAGTCGTGGAAACCCGGCAACATGCTCTTCCCCGTTCCGGTCGTGCTCGTCAGTTGCGGCGGAACCAAAGAATGGAAGCCGAACCTGATCACCATCGCGTGGGCCGGAACCGTCTGCACCAACCCGCCGATGC
>CAZSSI010000283.1:0-1609 GCA_964609345.1 uncultured Verrucomicrobiota bacterium
GTTATTTCTTCTTTTTGCCTTTGCGGGTGGCACCGGTGTAGGCATCCGCTTTTGCCGGAACTTCCTTGGCCGTAACGGTGCCGTCGGCATTGGTGACGGTTACGATATTTGTCATAACGCCATCGGACGGTGATTTGCTTTCGACGAAGGCGGTGGTTGCGGCCAGCAGAATGATAGCGGTCAAAATGGTTTTCATGTCGTTTGTATATACTTCGGCCCGCCCGGCGGAAAGGTAAAATCAGAGCAGAGCCAGCGCGGCGGCGGCGAGCATGCCGGTCAGGACACCCCAGACGGCGTGGTGATATTTTCCGTAAACGCGGGCGGCGGGGAGCAGTCCGTCGAGTGCGATGAAGACCATGATTCCCGCGGCGGCGGCCGTGAGAAGGTCTAGCGCTGCGCCGCTCATAAACCGGTAGAGCAGGGTGTAGACGATCAGCGCGCCGAGCGGTTCAGCCAGTCCGGTCAGTGACGAAAATCCGCACGCTTTGGCGCGGCTGCCGGTGGCGTGATAAATCGGCAGCGAGGCGGCAATGCCTTCTGGAATGTTGTGCAACGCCAGCGCAACCGCCGCTCCGATAGCAACCGGGGCGGGGGCGTGCAAGGCGACGATGAAGATGGCCAGTCCTTCCGGAAAACTGTGCACGGCAATGGCCAGCGCGGCCGGCATGCCGGTGCGCCGAAAGGCGGGGTTTTCCTTTAAATCTTCGATAAGTTGCGGCTCGTGCGGATTTCCAAAGTCCGGAACCAGTTTGTCAATCAGTGCGGTGAGCAGGAATCCGCCGAAGAAGGCCGCCATGGCAGGCAGTGAACTGCCGAGATTCGTTTCGGCACGCGGCAGCATCTGCCGGAAGGCGGTCCAAAGCAGCAGTCCGGTTGAAACGCCGAGGAAGAAGGAAAAGCGGCGGACGCCGGTCTGGCGCGTGAAAAAGGCGAGCAGACTGCCGATGCCGGTGGCCAGTCCGGCGGCCAGCGTCAGGCCGAAGGCGAACCAGACCGTTTGCGAGTCGGTGAACATTTCGTGGTTTTCAATCAGATGTTCGATCAGCATTTTAGTGCCCAGTCCGATCAGTACCAGCCCGCCGAAAACTTCCATTTTCTTCTCGTTCAAGTGGCCGAAGAGCCGTCCGAAGTAAACCCCGGCGAAGGAAAGGGCGAAGGTGACGAGCCCGATAATCAGCACGGGTTGCAGGATGGATACGCGCAGCATCGAAAGGCTGATACCGATGGCGAAGGCGTCGATGCTGGTCGCGACCGCCAGCATCAGCAAGGTCGGCAGATGTAGCGGGTTTTTCGGGCCGGTCTCTTCGTCCTCCGGTTGCATCGCCTGGATAATCATGTGTCCGCCGACAAACAGAAGCAGGCCGAAGGCGATCCAGTAGTCCACTGCCGAGATCCATTGGTAGGCCCACTGGCCGAGTAGCCAGCCCAGCACCGGCATAACCGCCTGAAAAATTCCGAAAGCCGCGCCGACGAGCAGGGCGTGTCTCACTTTGAGATTTTTAATGGTAATGCCGCTGGTGATGGAAACGGCAAAGGCGTCCATCGCCAGACCCAGCGCGATCAGCAGAATAGAAAGAATCGACATGACTCAGGGAGCATAGCGGGTTTT
>CAZSSI010000284.1:0-1596 GCA_964609345.1 uncultured Verrucomicrobiota bacterium
GCGGCAAAACCTCGCTAGCCGAAGTCATCGCGCTCGTCACCGATCGCCGGTTCGAACGCACCAGCGGCGTTCTGGCCAATATCGCCATTCTGCGCAAACTGCTCGAACAGGCCGCCGGGTGGAAGAAAATCCATAAACAGGACACGATTCTTTTCATCGACGAAATCCACCGCTTTAATAAATCGCAGCAGGACGTGCTCCTGCCTTACGTCGAAAGCGGCGACATTATTCTGATCGGCGCGACGACGCATAATCCGTTTTTTTTCATCAATACGCCGCTTAACTCACGCTCACAGATTTTTCAGCTCAACCCGCTCAGCGAAGACGCAATCAAATCGGTGCTGAAGCGGGCGATGGAGCATCCGGCAGGGCTGAACGGATTAGTCACCGCTGACGACGATGCGCTGACGCATCTTTCGACTGTCTGCGAAGGCGATGCGCGGCGCGCGCTCAACGCACTGGAAATCGCCGCGCTGACCACGCCGCCCGGCGAAAACGGCATCGTTCACCTGACGCGCCATGAAACGGAAGAATCGGTGCAGAAAAAAGCGGTGTCGTACGATCACGACGAAGACGAACACTACGATACAATTTCAGCCTTTATCAAAAGTGTGCGCGGCTCCGATCCGAACGCAGCGATCTACTGGCTGGCGAAAATGGTCTATGCTGGCGAAGACCCGCGCTTTATCGCGCGGCGGCTGGTGATTCTCGCTTCGGAAGATATCGGCAACGCCGACCCGCGCGGACTGTCGGTGGCGACGGCGGCGATGCAGGCCGTTGATTTTGTCGGCATGCCGGAAGCACGCATTATTCTGGCGCAGGCGACGACCTATCTGGCTTGCGCGCCGAAGAGCAACGCGAGCTATCTGGCGATCGACGCGGCGCTGGCCGATGTGGAAACCGGCCGCACATTGCCAGTCCCGGATCATTTGAAAAATGCGCCGCATCCCGGCAAAGGCGACGTTAAGTATAAATACGCCCACGACGGCAAGGATCATTTCGTCGATCAGGAATATGTGCCGACCGACCGGATTTATTATGCGCCGACCGATCAAGGTTACGAAGAGACGCTCAAAAAGCGTTTGGAGTACTGGGCCTCTATGCGGAAAAAGAAACCATGACGAAGGCAGACATACGTGCGCAAATTGCCGAGAAGAAAAAAAGATTCCGGGATGCGGAACCCTTGAGCGCCAGAATTGTGCAAAGAATTCAGACGCTGGAAACTTTCCGCACGGCTCGGTCTGTCGGGGCCTACATGCCGCTTCCGGACGAGGTAAATATCGCGCCTCTTTTCCAGTGCTTGGAAACCAACTGCGTTAGGGAACAGAGATTTTTTATTCCGGCTTTCGACGAATCTATCGGGAGTTATCGAATGGCGCGATGGACCCTGGAACTAAAAAAAGGCCGCTTTGGCATTCCCGAGCCAGCGGAACCGGTGTTCGCGGCGGAAGACGAACTCGATCTGATTCTTGTTCCAGGAGTAGCCTTTGACCGAGTTGGCCGCCGCGTCGGGCACGGCGGCGGATTTTATGACCGTTTACTGCCGCAGTACCGCGTTTCACGCGCCGGCATTTGTTTTGACTTCCAGTGTTTAGG
>CAZSSI010000285.1:0-1580 GCA_964609345.1 uncultured Verrucomicrobiota bacterium
TGATGCCGTTGAGCCCCATCGCCAGATTCATAATCGGCGGCAGCGCGTCGCCGTTGATGGTGCAGGTGCCGAGCAGAAAGCCGTCGGCTTCTTTGATTTCCGCCAGCACTTTGTCGTGATCTTCGGTGACCATGTCGCGCAGGCTGATATCGGCGTCGATCACGTCGCGGACACCGGCGCTGATTTCGCGCGCCAGCCGTTCGCTGTAGCCGTAAGCCGAAACAAACGCGGCGACCACTTTGGGTTTACTGCGCTTTTCTTTTTTCTGCGGTTTGCTCCACTGGTCGTAGAGACCGATGTAATGCTGAATATCTTTGCGCAGCACCGGTCCGTGGCCGCAGCAGATGGTTTCGATGTCGAGAGGTTTGATCCGTTCCAGCGCATACTGAACATACGGCTTGAACGGCCCCATGATGCAGTCAAAATAATATTGGTAAGCCGAGGTGAAATCGCCTTCGATCTGATCGTTAAAAACCTTGTCGTCGGCGTAGTGACAGCCGAACGAGTCGCAGGTGACCAGCGTCTTGAGTTCCGGAATATAGGTGTAAATCGAATCCGGCCAGTGCAAAAACGGTACCGAGAGAAACTGCAAGTGGATGTCATCAATCGCAATCACTTCATCGTCGGCGACCGCCTTGCCGGGAATCTCGCGGTTGCAAATGTCCCGCAGATAACTCAGCGCCACGTTTGAGGCCAGCACCTTGGCGTTCGGAGCGTAGTCGAGCAGCTTTTCGAGTGAACCGGCATGGTCGGGCTCGGTATGGTCGATCACGATATAGTCAATCGTCGCCGGATCGCAGACCTCTTTGATATTCGCCAGAAACCGGTCGAAAAACTTCAGCTTCACGGTTTCAAACAGCACCGTGTGGTTTTCCGTTTTAAGGATGAAGCTGTTGTAGCTCGTTCCGTATTCCGTGAACATCACGATGTCAAAAACCCGGATGTCGTGGTCTTGCACACCAACCCAATACAGATTTTCCTTAACCTTTAGCGCACTCATGTTCAGCTCCTGAAATTCAGTTTTTTAAAATCATATTCCGCACGGCTTTTTCCGCGGCCATTTTTTCAGCCTCGCGACGGCTGGGACCATCGCCGCGATAGGCATAGTTTGAAACGACAACTTCAACCAGATAATGACGGGCGTGATCCGGCCCGCTCGCTTCGAGCACCTTGTACTCCGGAACAGCATACCCCTTCTTCTGAGCGAATTCCTGAAGTATTCCTTTTGGATTCTCGATAACCGGTTCGGCGGCTTGCAGTGTCTGAAAAATATTACGCTCAAAAAATTTCCGCGCGGCCTTCAGTCCGCCGTCGAGCCAGACCGCGCCGAGCAGCGCCTCCAGCGCATCTTCCAGATTGGAATCGCGGTTCGCGCCGCCGCTGGCCGCTTCGCCTTTACCCAGCCGCAGGTGTTCGCCCAGCCAGAGAGAGCGGGCCGCCGACGCCAGCGCCGTGCCCGAGCTGATCGCGCTTTTCAGTTTAGTCAATTCTCCTTCCGCCGCCTGCGGATTTTTTTCCACCAGTATATCGGCGGCCAGCAGACCGAGAACCGCATCGCCCAGAAATTCGAGCCGCTGATT
>CAZSSI010000286.1:0-1561 GCA_964609345.1 uncultured Verrucomicrobiota bacterium
CAGGCGGTGAACACCAATCAGGTGGCCTTGTTGCAGACGCTGATCGACGAAATGCAAACGCGCTTCCGCGGCATTGTGGCGGAATCGCGCAAACTCGATCCGTCCACCCCGGATCTGTTCGATGGCCGCATCTTTTCGTCATCCGACGCGCTGAAAAAAGGGCTGATTGATGAAGTCGGCTACTGGAACGACGCCCTGGCCCGCACCGCGCAACTGCTGGATACCGGCGCACTGCGCGTGGTGCGTTATGAGCCGCAGCGAACCTTTTTTGAACAACTGCTCGAAGGGAAAAGTCCGGTTGTTCTGCCCAGCCTGAAACTGCACTCGCCGCAGTTCCTGTATCTTTGGAAACCTTAGAAGGAGAAATTGAACTATGAAGAAACTGCTTTTTACACTGTCGATTGCCGGACTACTGACCGGCTGCGAAACCATGCCCTTCCCATTACAGAACCGCGCCGACCGAGCCGCGATGGGCGAAGACCAGCTCATCGCGCAGGAAAATCAGCGCCGCGCGGCTGGACGCCTGGAGTCGCTTGAACTGCAAATGAATCAGATGAGCCGCGATCTTGAAGCTCTGAAAAGCCAGCTCGATCGCCGCTGTGCAGCCATAGAACAGAAAAACGAAGCCGACAAGCGGGAAATGGTGTCGCGCCTGAGCGGCGAACTGAACAAGCTCATGAAGCAGGCTTCCGCTCCGGCTCCTGCTGCGTCTTCCCGGCCCGCCGCCAGCGGTAAGGCGGTCGAACATACCGTTCAGTCGGGCGAAACGCTCTACATCATTGCCAAGGCCTATGGCGTCAGCGCGAAGACGATTACCGACAACAATAAAATCGCGGATCCGGGCCGTCTCTCGATCGGCCAAAAGCTGATTATTCCCCAGTAGAAAAACGAAAGGGGTTGCGATGCGTAGAAGGTGGATTCTTTTTTTTGCCGCCATTCATTTGATCTGTTTCGCCACGCCGCCCGCCGTTGAGCAGCAAGCCCGCGCGTTACAGACGGTTTTGCGACAGGCCGACGACGCCTATTATAATAAGCACGAATCGGTGATGAGCGATGCGGCGTACGATGCGCTGCGAAAACAGTATGATCTGCTTCTGGCCGACTACCCGGAACTGGCCGCGACAAATCCTGTCGGTGCGCCGGTCGAAAAGTCGGCGCGGCGTGTCGCGCATGCGGAGCCGGTTTTAAGTTTGGATAAAGTCTATTCGGATCAAGACGCAAGCCGCTTTATTCAACAGACCGGAACGAATCTTCTCTATTGCGTGGAACCGAAACTCGACGGCCTGACTCTCGTCCTGCGCTACCGTGATGGCCTGCTGGTGCAGGCTCTTACCCGCGGTGACGGGAAAACCGGTCTAGACATCACCCCTGCTCTACTCGCCTCCGGCGCCGTACCCGCCGCACTCTCCAACGCTCCGGCTCAGCTCGATGTGCGCGGCGAGGCGCTACTTTCACAGCCTGCTTTTGAAACACTGAACCGGCGCCGAACGGCGAGTGGTCTGCCGCCTCTGAAAAACCCGCGCAACGTTGCCTCCGGAACCTTGATGCTGACCGACTATGC
>CAZSSI010000287.1:0-1558 GCA_964609345.1 uncultured Verrucomicrobiota bacterium
AGAATCTCTTTGAGGGCTTTGAGAACGGCGCGGTTCTGGGCTGGCGTTCCGACGGTGATGCGAATGTATTCCGGCAGGCCGTAGCCGTCCATGGGGCGAACGATGACTTTGCGTTTCTGGAGTTCTTTGAAGACCTCGCGGCCGTTGCCGGTTTTCACGAGGAAGAAGTTGGCGAACGACGGAACCATTTCCAATCCGCCCGCGATTTTCGGCAGTTCTTTGGCGAAAAGTTCCAATCCCTGGAAATTTGTCTTCCGGGTTTTCTCCAGATGCTTGTCATCGTCGAGCGCGGCGAACGCTGCGGCCAACGCCATGGAGTTGACGTTAAACGGCTGGCGGACGCGGTTGAGCAGCGCGATCAGTTTTTCGTGTCCAACTGCGTAGCCGATGCGAAGTCCGGCCAGTCCGTAGGCTTTGGAGAAGGTGCGCAGGACAACAACGTTTTCCCTGCCCTTCTGAATTTCTTTAATCAGGTCGGGCTTCGCTTCATCGGGCATGAATTCAAAATAGGCTTCGTCAAAAACGGCCAGCACGTTTGCGGGCAGCTTCTTCAAGAAGGCTTTAATTTTCGCCGGCGTAACGATGGTTCCGGTCGGGTTGTTCGGGTTGCAGATGATCACCATGCGGGTTTCCGGCGTAACCGCCGCGAGCATCCCGTCGAGGTCGTGCGCAAACTTTTTCATCGGCGCGGCGATAGCCTGCGCGTTGAAGAGTTTGGCGACGAGGCGGTAAACGACAAAAGCGCCTTCGCTCATAACCAGATTCGTTCCAGCGCCCAGATAGACGTGACCGAGGAATTCAATCAGTTCGTTACTGCCGTTGCCGAAAAGCAGGTTCTGCGGTTTCACGCCAAGCTTTCCGGCCAGTTTGTCTTTCAAATAAAAACACCCGCCGTCGGGATAGCGGTGCATTTCCGTCGCGGCGGCGGCCATCGCCTTCATCGCTTTCGGCGACGGCCCGAGTTCATTTTCGTTCGAAGCAACTTTAATGATTTCGGAAACATCAGCGAAACCAAGTTCGCGCGCTACTTCTTCAATCGGTTTGCCCGGCTCATACACCGGCACGGTTTCAATCCATTTGTTGGGAATCATACTGTTCTCCTGCGATTAAGCGTAAAATTCTGCGGCGGATAAAATTCCGATCCCGGCCGCTTCCAGCACAGCGGAAGCGCGCTCGATGTTGTCGAAGCGAATGACGATCAGGGCATTTTTCTTCTGCTTGCAGGCGAAGGCATACATATATTCAACACTCAGCCCACCAGCTTCCGCTACCTTAAGAATCTTTTCCAGCCCGCCGGGTTCGTCGGTAACTTCAATCGCCATGACATCGGTGGTGTTCACGGCAAAGCCGGCAGCTTCGAGCACTTCTTTGGCGCGCTGCCATTCGCGGACGATCAGACGCAGGATGCCGAACTCGCGCGTGTCGGCCAGCGTCATGGTGACGATATTGATTCCGGCTTCCGCCAGCACTTCACAGACACGGCTGAGATGCCCCGGACGGTTTTCGAGAAAAACAGAGAGCTGTTTCAGTTTCATCTTTCCACTCCTTTCAGTCGCGA
>CAZSSI010000288.1:0-1557 GCA_964609345.1 uncultured Verrucomicrobiota bacterium
TCAAAAGGACAAAAAGGGCTCCGTATCCCGCATCCCCAACCAGCATCGCGAAAAAAATACTGAAGAAAATCAGAAACAACGCGCTGATATCCACTTCGTGGTAACCCGGTATTACCCCGATCATTTTGAAGACCGCCTGAATTGGGCTGACCCATTTCGGATTGCGCAGCAGAGTCGGAGGATTATCTTCAGGAGCAATCTCGTAGACCATCGCCGCCCAGCCGTTGGCCTCTGCCGCGCGGCGGACAGCCGACTCCTTTTCGCACGGAAAGAAACCGCGCAGATAAACAATCTCTTCGGCGGAACCCATCCCGGCGCGCGCTTCGAGATAATGCAGGCTATCCATCGCATCTTCCGCCAGCGTGGCCACGGCGGCGCGGTCACCGGCATAGCTGTGAAATTCGGCATCCGTCCGTTCCGATTCCGCACGAAGCGCTTCAAGTTTTTTGCGCATATCATCTAGTGACTGTGCTGGCAGAGCGACTTCCTCGGCTTCGACGGACGCGCCGTCGCGACTGATCAGTGCGAAACAGACCGTGTTACGGGTGCGGCTCAACTCAACCATTGAAGCGCCGTCCGGGACCTTCAGCCGCACTTTCGCAGGCACCTTGTACAGTTTAACGCTGATTCCGTTAGCCACCAGCTCGCGAACTGCTTCAGGAGAAAAGCTGCCGAACGGTTCGTAACGGCGGACTTCCATATCGAGCATTTCAATCTGCTCGGTCAGCGCCTGTTTGCGGTGGATCAAGCCCCATACCACCTCAACCGTTTCGTCTGGCGTTTTGCCAGACGGCGCGGCATGCGGATGCTTCGGCAGCACTTCCAGCGCCCGCTGCAGGTGGGCGAAATGGTCGCGGGCCTTTTCCAGGTCGCCGCCCTCCGGCGGCTGAACGTGCTGTAAATGCACCACGCCTAGATCGCGCAGAGCCGCCAGCGTCTTCCCCTGCGAGGAGCGCGTGCACAACAGCGTCAGTTTTTTCATTTTGACGATCATGAAAACTTCCCTGGAGTATTGGAGAAACGGAGTACTGGATCATTGGACGCATAGGGACAGGAAATTCCCCTTACTCCAACACTCCCATACTCCACGACTCCATTCTTCCTCATGCCGACCTGACCTTTTCTACACTCTTACGTTTAGCAATCTTGGAACGGGCGACGGCGGCGGTCTGCTGGTCGCCCATAAAGATGCGGATGACGCGGATGTTTTCGCGGCACTCGGGGATTTTCACTTTTTCAAACAGATTGACGCGTTGCGATGTGGTGCGCAGTTCATCGGAAATCAGACGGTGCTGTTCTTCGATAATCTGCCGCTCGACGCGCAGGCGGATGAGCTGGCGCAGCAGGTCAATCCCGCTATCGACCCACGCGGGCGTTTCAAACAGATCCGGGATCTCTTCAATAAACGAGAGGCTTCCAAAGATCGGAATCGTCACCCCGGCGATATTGCCGGTTGAGCGCTGAATCTCTTTGATCTGAATATACGGCGCAAAATCGAACGGCTCGGAAAAAAGTTTCACCCATGAAGCGAGATCGGCGCGTGCCTTTTCCTCTTCG
>CAZSSI010000289.1:0-1556 GCA_964609345.1 uncultured Verrucomicrobiota bacterium
ATCGCCATGGGTCACGAAGGGATGAAATATTCTCTACCGAGCCGCGAGCTGATCGCCGACAGCGTCGAAACCATGGTTCAGGCCCACGCCTTTGACGCCATGATCTGTATTCCCAATTGCGACAAGATCGTTCCCGGCATGTTGATGGGTGCGGTTCGCTGTAACATTCCGACGATCTTCGCCAGCGGCGGCCCGATGGCCGCTGGACGGCTGGAAGACGGCCGCGTCGTTGACCTGATCAGCGTTTTCGAAGGCGTCGCGCAGTGCAAGGCCGGGAAAATGAGCGAAGAGGATTTGTTGAAGCTCGAATGTGCGGCGTGCCCCGGCGCCGGTTCGTGTTCAGGTATGTTCACCGCCAACTCGATGAACTGCTTGTGCGAAGCCATCGGCATGGCACTGCCCGGTAACGGCACCTTGCTGGCGATCGAGCCGGCCCGCCGCGAACTCTGGAAAGAAGCCGCACGCCGTGCCGTCGCCATGGCAAAAGCCAACGGCCCGAAACCGCGCGATATCGTTACGCACGATTCCATCGACAACGCCTTCGTGCTCGATATGGCCATGGGTGGCAGCACCAACACCGTTCTGCACACGCTCGCCGTCGCCAACGAAGCAGGCATTGGTTACGACCTCGACCAGATTAACCGCCTTTCCAAAACTACGCCGAACATCTGTAAAGTTTCGCCGTCGTCGAGCTTCCATATCGAAGACGTCCGCGACGCGGGCGGCATCAGCGCCATCCTCGGTGAGATCAGCAAGATCAAAGGCCTGCTCAAACTCGACTGTCCGACCGTCAGCGGCAAAACGCTTGGCGAAAATATTGCCGGAGCTGTCAGCAAAGACGAAAAGTGCATCCACAAAGTTGAAAACGCCTACAGCAAAGAAGGCGGACTCGCCATTCTGCGCGGCAACATTGCAGCCGAAGGTTCCGTTGTGAAAAGCGCGGGTGTCGATCCAAAGATGCTGGTTCATAAAGGCCCGGCAGTCATCTTTGAATCGCAGGAAGAAGCGTGCGAAGGAATTCTTGGTGGAAAAGTCAAAGCGGGCGACGTTGTTGTCATTCGCTACGAAGGCCCGAAAGGCGGACCCGGCATGCAGGAAATGCTCGCGCCCACCAGCTACATCATGGGGCAGGGGCTTGGCGATAAAGTCGCGCTCATCACCGACGGACGTTTCAGCGGCGGAACGCGCGGCGCATGTATCGGCCACATTTCGCCCGAGGCGGCGGAAGGCGGACTGATCGGTTTGCTCAAAACCGGTGACATTATTGAGATCGATATCCCGAACCGCAAACTGCACGCCGAAGTTTCCGACAAGGAATTTGCCGAGCGCAAGAAGTCGTGGAAGAAACCCGCGCCGCGCTACACCACCGGCTGGCTGGCTCGCTACGCCTCGCTTGCCACCAACGCCAGTAACGGTGCCGTACTGAAAACCCAGTGCGACGTGTGTGATGTGTAAAAGTGGAGCATGATCGCCTGTCCAGATAGCAGTCGAAGCCTGGACAGCTCGGTGATCTGTTCCTGTTTTTCATCCGTTGGCAATTACGGGATTGCGGAACG
>CAZSSI010000290.1:0-1554 GCA_964609345.1 uncultured Verrucomicrobiota bacterium
ATTGCCCGAAACCTCGGCGTTGAATTCCACACCATTCCGATTTTTCCGATCTACGAAAAATTCACCGGCGCGCTGGCCGAAGTCTGGCATAGCGCGAAGCCGGATCTGACTGAAGAAAACTTGCAGGCACGCATCCGCGGCACGCTGATTATGGCGCTCTCGAACAAATTCGGATGGCTGGTGCTCACCACCGGCAACAAGAGCGAGTTCGCCACCGGCTACTGTACGCTCTACGGCGATATGGCTGGCGGCTTCGCCGTCATCAAGGACGTTCCGAAAACGCTGGTGTTCGACCTCTGCCGCTGGCGCAACCGGCAAGGCGTTGTCATTCCGCCATCCACCATTACGCGGCCGCCGACCGCTGAACTGCGGCCCGACCAGAAAGACAGTGACTCGCTCCCGCCGTACGACGTGCTCGACCCGATTCTCGAAGCCTACGTCGAAAAAGATATGGGCGTCGCCGAAATGCTCGCCGCCGGATTCGACGAAGCCGCCGTCCGCAAAGCCGTCCGGCTGGTTGACCTCAGCGAATACAAACGCCGTCAAGGTCCACCCGGCATCAAGATCACCCCGAAAGCCTTCGGTCGCGACCGCCGCATGCCCATCACCAACCGCTACCGGGGGTGACAAGACCGTTTTTGTTCGTTCAACCAACCACAGATTAAAAGGTTAAATGAGAATCTCCATAGCACAGACAAGACCCATCAAAGGCGATATTCAACGCAACATTGAACGTCACATGAAATTCGTGAGTGCGGCTGGCGCCAACCGTGCCGATGTCATCATCTTTCCAGAACTTTCGCTGACAGGATATGAGCCTGCTCTCGCCGAGAGTCTGGCCGCCGGAGCAAACGATACTCGGTTTGATGTGTTTCAGGATGCCAGCGATAAGAATGCGATAACCATCGGAGCGGGCGTGCCGACGCAGAGCAACTCAGGGATATGCATTAGCCTGCTGCTCTGTCGTCCGCTGAGACCGAAGCGATTGTACTCAAAGATGTTTTTACATCCGGACGAGCTTCCGTTCTTTGTAGCCGGGGAAAAAGTTGAGGGGCTGGTCAGCGAAAATAGAGGTGTCGCGTTAGCCATCTGTTACGAATTGTCGATCCCGGAACATGCCGCTACGGCATTCAATGATGGGGCTCACACCTACATTGCCAGTGTCGCCAAATCAGCAGGTGGTGTCGATAAAGCGACGCAGCGACTCGCCGAAATCGCCCGTGATTACTCAATGACGGTGTTCATGGCAAATAGCGTTGGACCCGCAGACGGCTTTCAATGTGCTGGAAAATCATCCGTGTGGAACCGAAAAGGCGAATTACTGGTTCAGATGGATAATGAGAGCGAGGGAATCATCATTCACGACACAGTCTCACAAGAGATTATCGTGGTGAAATCGTAAAACGGTCCGCGGACAAGGTGTCGGAGAACTTTCCGGCAGCAAGGGCTGGCGGGCGGCGCGGAAAACGGTTATACATACTGCCAGTCTCTCAAAACCTCTTAGGAGTTGATTATGGTTAAAATTCTTTGCATTGGTGCGGGTTATGTCGGCGG
>CAZSSI010000291.1:0-1533 GCA_964609345.1 uncultured Verrucomicrobiota bacterium
CGGCCAGCCGCCGGATCAGCGTCTTGGCCTGTGTCGATTTTCCCGAACCTTCGGGACCTTCCAGAGTTATGAATTTTCCGCGCATACGGAAAAGAAGTTAACCGCGAAAGTGCCGAAATGCAACTTCGTTGCCTTTCAAAGCGCGGAAAACCGGAGTAGGATTCCGGCCATGAAAAAGCTCATCAGAACCATTTTCGGACTGCTTGCGCTGGTGGCGGTGGTTTATCTTGCCGGGGCGCTCTTCTACGGTGCCAAGACCGTCCACGATTTGCTTGGCGAAAACAAAAAACTCAAGCAGTCGCTGGCAACGCTGACGCACGAAGACCAGATCGGTTACGCCAAAGTTCTCAAGCAGGAAACCCGCGCCGGAAAACTTTATTCCACCATCCGCTTTGTCGAAACCGCACGCGGCAATCCGCTCGAAACAGTCTTGCAGAAGGAATACGAAATCGAAGGCGACATCATTCACTTCGACGCGCTGATCGTCACCTTCCCCGGTCAGGCCGTCATGGACGGAAAAGAGCGCTCGATCTATCTCTGGCGGCGCATCTACGGCGAAAAACAGCCGCCAGCTGGCGGATTCGCCATCGAAGAGCAGGGCGCCGAACCGGCCCGCTATGCCGGATTGCTCGCTCGCCTGCGGATGAAAGATAGGCAGACGTTCTGGACGGCCATTTGGGATTTAGCCAACGATCCGGAAGCCCTGCAACAGCACGGCATCAAAGCGATCTACGGCAATGCGGTGTATAAAAAGCTTCAGCCAGACCTTATCTGCGTCTTCAAAATCAGCCCGACCGGCCAGCTCTTTCTCGAAACAGTCCCGGATCTCTAATAAAGAACAGCCCACGAATCACACGAAAGGGTAAAGAAGTTTCTGAATTCGCGAGAATTCGTGCAGATTCGTGGGGAATTCCCTAATTTTTTTTCAGCTTCGGGCCGGTGGGAGTATCCTGGACGATCCAGCCAGCGGCGGCGATGGCGTCGCGTAGGCGGTCGGCCTCGGCGAAGTTTTTTGCTTTTTTGGCGGCGACGCGGGCTTCGGCCATGGCGATCAGTTCAGCAGGAACTTCAGCGGCGGGCGGCATGAGGAATCCGAGTACGCTATCCAGTTTTTTCCAAAGGTTGGAAACCGCCAGCGCGGTTTTTGAATCCATGGGGAAGGCTTTGTTGCCTTCGTGGACTCCGTCGAACAATGCGCCGAGTCCGCCAGCGATGTTGAGGTCGTCGTCGAGCGCTTCTTCAAAGCGTTTTTGCAAAGCAACCGCCCATTCTGGGAGATCTTTTATTGTAGGACACGCTTCCCGTATTCGGGAGCGTGTGTTGTTCTGATCGGGAGAAGAACACAGGCTCTCTGGGTACAGAGAAGCCTGTCCTACAAGTTTTTCGGGAATGCACTCTTGCAGCTTTGCGTAAAATTCGTCGAGGCGGGCGAGGGCGGCGCGGTTGGCGGTCAGTGATGCGAAGGTAAAGTTAAGCGACTGGCGGTAGTGCGTGCCGATCAGTTCGTAGCGGATTTCGCGGCCGGTGAAGCCT